>JAZDKH010000278.1:0-3450 GCA_043803325.1 Methanobacteriota archaeon
ACCTGAATACTCCGGACTCCATAGGTCAAAAGGGCACCGATATCAGATGGAGTAATCCGATGACCGGGCTCCAGAATAAGACGCCCGTTCTTCACCTCATCACCAGGCTGTCTGATATTCTGAAATTTCCTAGATGGTTTGCGGATTTTATATTGCTCCGGTGCTCCAAACCATACCTCCTCAGACGGTATTACCGCATCATACGGTGCCGGGACCTCCTCTCCGGTACTGATGGGAGATGCATCGGTGAGAATGCAGGGATTCTGATCCTGGGCGGATGCAGTATCTGCGCTCTTTGCGGCGATTCCATCCATGGTTGCAATCCTGACTTTGGGCACAGTCTCCGGAGCATACACTGCAGATGCTACGATTCTTCCTGTTGCAAGGTCAACTGGTATTGTTTCACTCCTCTGGGGACGAGGAAAGGTACTGACAAGGAGTGAGATGGCCTGTTGTAGGGGGATCTGACTGAGATATCTCTTCACCAGAGCATCACTTCCACTTCATCTCCGGCTTCGTACCCCTCGTCTCCGGCAGGGATCCGGATTATTCCGTCACTCCAGGCAAGGGTATTCATAAGGCCGGATTTTCCCAGGACCGGGGTTGCACTATCTCCGTCGATCCGGACCCGGAGATAATGCTCACGTCCTTGTTCAGATGGGACACTTGTCGCCATTTTTATCCGTCTTTTAAATATCCTCTGGCAGGGGGATCCTTTCATCGCCTGGAGGAGATGGATAACAACAAGTGAGAGGACCATGAAGGTGGAAGCAGGGTGACCAGGAAGACCGATTATTGGAATATCCCGTATCTTACCAATAATTGTTGGTTTTCCCGGGGCAATGGAGATTCCGTGAACAAACACTTCACCTAAGATGCTGATGGTCTCAGCTGTGATATCGTGGCGGTCTTTGGAGCTTCCTCCGCTGATGATGACTGCATCGCACTCCTCCACCGCTCGGGATATCGTAGCACGCAACTCGGTTGGATCATCCCTGATTATTCCATATTTCACCGGAGTAGCACCCTGCCGGTGGCAGAATACGGATATCAGGTGAGAGTTAACCTCTCTTACTTCCCCGGGTCGGGGTATTGCTTCTGCCGGGACTAGTTCTGTTCCTGTTGATATTATCCCAATGATCGGGTTTTTCCTGACCGTTACCCGTGTTTTTCCAACAGAGGCAAGTACCCCGATATCCTGAGGTCTGATGATCCATCCAGCTGGATAAATGAGATCTGCAGCTTTGAAATCTTCATCTCTTCTGATGATATTTTCTCCGATAACTCCTGGGCGTTTGATGAAGACGGTATCCCCTATGCGATCTGTGTACTCAACCATAACGACCGCATCGGCTCCAGTGGGGAGATGCCCCCCGGTTGGGATATACATACAATGTTCGGGAGAAACGGTTACCGATGATGTCGTTCCCATCTGAACTGTTCCTACACACTGCAGGGTTATCGGTGAGGTTTCGCTGGCATTGCTGGTGGAGTCAGCGAAGATCGCATACCCGTCACGCCAGGACCGGTCAAATCCGGGGATATCAGTTGGTGCAAAAATGGGTTCACTCAGTGTCCTGCCATCCGCATTATCAATAGGGATGGTCTCTGTTCCGGTCTGATGCGAAATACTTCTGACTATCCGCACAGCTTCCTCGATAGGAACCACATCGAAATAGTACCCCGAAGAGGTTGTCGGTGTCTCCGGAGCCAGTTCAGTCATGTCTTTCCCGGTCTGATTCCAGAGGTGCGGGGCTGAAACAAGAGATTCGGACCCGCTCCGACTCCTGTTCAGAAGATAGCGTGTTCAAAGTTCTATACCCGAGTTCAAAGTACATACTATTCTTTTTACTTTATGAGATTTAATCAGGTACGATCACCATATCATGACTTCCACCTGATCCCCTGCCTGAAATCCGGCACTCCCTGCTGGTATTTTTACGAGCCCATCGCTCATGGCGAGCATGTGTATCAACCCTGCTTTTCCAAAGATCGGTACTGCATCATCGTCGTGAATTCTCACTCTGATATACCGGTCAGTACCCGGATGAGCATGGAGATGATCGGTCAATCGTACCCACCTACGGTAAATCCGTTGACATGGGGATCCTTTCAAAGCCTGAATCAGATGAATGACCACCAGAGCAAGAACCATAAAAGTTGACGAGGGATGTCCGGGAAGTCCGATCACCAGGACAGAATTGATCCTGCCGATAGTTGTTCGTTTCTCAGGGGCGAATGAGATACTCTCGGTATACACCTCCCCAAGGCTCCGAATCACGCGGGCAGTAACATCATTATGGTCGCGAGCACTTCCTCCGCTGATGATGATGGCATCGCACTCCCGTGATGCATCTGTCAGGAGGCGTCGGAGTTCTTCTGCGTCATCTCTGATAATTCCATACCTGGTTGGAATTGCTCCCTGTCTTCGACAGAATGCAGCAATAAGATATGAGTTGACTTCTCTTACCTCCCCTTTCTTTGGCACCGATTCTGAGGGAACTAGTTCCTTGCCTGTTGAGATGATCCCAATAACTGGTCTCTTCCTGACCGTGACAAGAGTCTTTCCGATTGATGCCAAAACGCCGATATCCTGTGGCCTAAGAATCCACCCTTCCGGATAGACTGGTTCGTCTTTTCTGAAGTCTTCATCCTGGCTGATAATATTCTCGCCACTGGCGACTGTTTTTTTGATAGACAGGGTATCATGGCACTCTTGCCCCTCTTCTTTCATCACCACCGCATCAGCCCCATCTGGAAGTACTCCTCCGGTCTGAATCAAGATTGCCTGGCCCTGGTGTATGGTATATGTCTCCGGAGATCCTTTTCTGATTTCACCGGTAAGGGTCAGGATACAGGGATTTTCAGGTGATGCATGACTGGTATCTGCAGAAATGATCGCATATCCATCCCGGGTAGATCGGGTATATCCTGGAATATCAGAGGGGGCGAGTATTGCTGTTGCTAAGGTCCGTTCATATGCATCATCCAGTGGTATCGTCTCTGTTCCGGTACTATGGGCGATACTGCGGACAATTCTGACCGCTTCTTCAACCGGTACCGTATCTGGGTGAGATTCAAAATGGACCTCGGTTAGGTAACTGGCAGGGTTGTTCATCATCATTCCAGGTTCATTGAATCCCGGGAAGAGGTCAGGGGCACCAGGTATAGAAAATAGAAAACCTAATCAGAAGATGGAGATTATGGCCTTTCAACCTTTACAAACGCTGATTTTGGCTCTTTACACGGTGGACATCGCCAGGTTGAAGGCAATGCGGTGAATGGAGTTCCAGGGGGAATATTCTGGGTAGGGTCACCTTTTTCCGGATAATAATAATATCGGCAGGGATTACACCGATACACATCCATATCAGGATTCGATGATGAAACTACTTTCTTCACATATACATATCTGCTGATAATCTTCATATCTTTTTCTGGAATGAATCT
>JAZDKH010000279.1:0-8978 GCA_043803325.1 Methanobacteriota archaeon
AGTTGTTCACAGGAAGCAGGGGAGAGCCCGTGTTCCATCACACAGGCATCCGTGTCTGCAACCTCAGGATCTACTCCCGACAGTTCAAGCAGCCTCCGAATGATATGATGTGAATCCTGAGTCTGTCTGGCAATGGAAGACCCAGCTTCGGTCAGGGTCACTCCGCCATACGGTTCATAATTAACCAGTCCTGCTTCTGAAAGGCGTTTAAACCCATCTGTCACTGTTGCAGGAGTGATGCACAATGCTGCAGCGATATCTCGGGACTTCGCGTATCCTTTCCCCTCAGAGATCTCATATATGGCTTCAAGGAAATCCTCATTTCTTCGTGATCGTTTCTCATCTGACATGAATTATTTCCCTATCATATTGCTGGTATCTCTTTTTTACTGCTTGCTCATCGTTGGTGAGTAATGGCATCAGGCCCCTTTTATAGCAATATCATTTTTATTGCGTGACCTTTTTCGTCCATTTTGAACGTCATCAGAATTGAAGTAAATATCGCTCATTACAATTAGGCGTAATAAAATTTATATGCTTCCACTACCCAATTTAGATTAATCAAAATTTGTTTGAGGTGTTATGAAAATTATTACTGTCGAAAAAATGCTTGCAGGATCTTCTGCGGTCATCACCGAGATCTCCGGAGATTCCCTGATCAGACGCAGACTGATGGAGATGGGGGTTCTTCCCGGATCACTCCTGAAACTGGTCAGATGGGCTCCACTTGGAGATCCTGCTGAATGCCAGATTCGCGGGTATAAACTCTCGATTCGGCGATCTGAAGCTGCAATGATTTCGGTATCTGTTGATAAGGAGACGTAAGGGAATGGTTCCACTCAGTTTTATGAAAGCTGGGGATCGGGTACAGGTCGAGCACATCTGTGGCTCCGGATATCTTACCAATACCCTAGGTCAGCTCGGGATATCAGTCGGTGAAGAACTCACTATCATTCAGAAAGCGAATGAGTCGGTGATTATCAGGATTAAAGAGAGCAGGTATGCCCTTGGTACTGGAGCCGCAGGTATGGTTCTGGTAAAACCAATAACAGGAAGATTATGAAAGAAATTCGCATCCTCTTATCGGGAAATCCGAATGTTGGAAAAACGACCCTGTTCAATACGTTATGCGGTGTATACCAGCATACTGGTAATTACCCGGGTGTGACGGTAGATATCAAAGAAGGAAGCAGAAAGGCTGGAGATACCACACTACGGATATGTGATCTCCCGGGAACATACAGCCTGAGTGCGTTCACTCCAGATGAACAGGTTGCCAGAGATACCCTCCTGACCTCTCACCCGGATGTTATTGTCCAGATCATCGATGCAACAAATATCGAACGCAATCTGTTTTTGACCACTCAGTTGATGGAAATAGACCTCCCGATGGTTATCGCCCTGAATATGTCTGATCTCGCAGAGGAGTCTGGAATAACCATCGATACAGAGTGCTTGTCCCGCACTATTGGTCTCCCGGTTGTCAGGATCGTTGCCAGTCAGGGGAAGGGGATTGAGGATCTTATTCCAGTTCTAATAAAAGCAGCTGATGGAAATGCACGAATTAATCCCTGTTCAGTGCAGTATCCACGTACCATAACAGCCCGTCTTGCCGAGATTAGTGAATTTCTGAGCGAACATACCTCCCTCCTGAATGGTCTCACCTCTGAATATGCAGCAATCCGGATCCTTGAAGGTGATCAGAATCTGTCTGAACTGCTCCATTCGGCTGGCCTAACCATCCCGGTCATCGATACCAGTGAACCCGCAGAGATTGACGGATTTATTCAGGACATCATGCTTGCCCGGTATAAAACTTCAGAGCAGATCACCGGATGTGCCGTTTCCTGCTCTATTGGCAGAGTCATGCCCACTGATCTGCTTGACCAGGTGCTTACTCATCGATGGTTTGGTATCCCGATTTTTCTCTCGTTCATGTGGTTTGCCTTCCAGCTCACGTTTAGTGCATCTGCTCCGTTTGCATCCGGTCTTGAGGTACTCTTTGGAATCCTGAGCGAATCGCTGCACGGACTTGGGCTTGGACCGATAGTTACCTCATTCCTCTCCGATGGTATAATTGGCGGGGTAGGGACGGTGTTCAGTTTCGTCCCGAGTATCTTCATCATGTTCCTGCTGCTCTCCCTGCTCGAAGACTCAGGATATCTGGCACGGGCGGCATTTGTGATGGACCGGCTGATGCATTCGATCGGACTCCATGGACGATCCTTCATTCCCCTTCTCATCGGATTCGGGTGCAACGTGCCTGCCATCATGGCGACCCGGACTTTGCAAAGTCGGGCGGATCGGGTTATCACTATCATCTCAATCCCGTTCATGTCCTGTGCTGCCCGACTGCCGGTATATGTCCTTCTCGCCGGCGTATTCTTTGGCACTCAGGCCGGGACCGTGATATTCTTCCTGTATGTTCTCGGCATTCTGGCTGCAATCGGCACCGCACTCCTGTTTCGCCGAATGGTGTTCTGTGATGAACCTTCACCGTTCATCATGGAACTGCCACCTTACCGGAGTCCGACCCTGAAAGCTGCCACACTCCATATGTGGCACCGGGGACGCGAATACCTCCAACGGGCAGGAATTGTGATCTTTGGAGGGGTTCTGGTCGTCTGGATTCTGGCAACCCTGCCATTCGGGGTCGAATATGGATCAGCGGATAGTATGGCGGGAATATTGGGCCAATTAGCACAGCCCCTCTTCGCTCCGCTAGGGTTTACCTGGCAGCTCGTGGTTGGGCTGATCTTCGGATTCATTGCTAAGGAAGTAGTGGTTGGATCCCTCGGAACCCTCTATGGCGGAGAAGACTCTCTTGCCTCTGCTCTTGCTACAGATCACACCCTTGGACCGGCTTCTGCTCTCGCCTACATGGTCTTTGTCCTTCTCTATCTCCCCTGTGTGGCAACCCTTGGGGTGATCAAACAGGAGATGGAATCCTGGAAATGGACCGGAATTGCTCTTGGGTGGGGAATATTGGTAGCATTTGTTCTGGCCTTCGTGGTCAAGATTATCGGCTCACTAGTTATTGGAGTATAATATGTCAACAAATCGATTTCCACACACGAATCTGTATCTCTGGACTGGAGTGATTGCTGCAGTCACCGTCGTCAGTGGCCTCCTCTCTCTGGGAACAGGCCTTGGTATCGTATCCGGTCTTCCCACACATGCGGATATTCCCGGAGGATGTATCCTCCTGCTCATTGGATCAATTCTCATCACTGGCATCATTGAAGGAAAGACAGATCGGGCACGCTGGGTGCAGTATGGGTATACCGGATTGCTCCTGCTCCTGATCTTCGGTATCTGCACACTTCTGATATCAGGGGCAAATGCGTTCTCTCTGATAATAGAAGGAGAGTTTGCGGATATTGACACTCTCTGTGGATCCGGTTTCATCTGGGGAGCAGTTCTGGCAATCCCTGCATACCCGGGCATTCGCAGAATTCTACTCGGGTGCTCCCAAGGTGGTGTTTTCTGATGAGTGAAGGTCTGCAGGTTCTTGGGTTTATCAGTTCACGTGGTGGATGTTTACTCTCCGAATTGGCAGTTGAGATGTGTGTCCCGGTGATTTCACTTCATGGGTGGGTTGACCTGCTCTGCAGCACCGGGTACCTGAAGCGATGTGAACAGGATCATGGAGAATGCCCCTGTGCAAAAAACGGAGCCCGCTGTGCTCTGTGCCAGTGTTCCTGTCATGTGGTGCAGGCGGGAGTTGCCATGAAGATAGAAGTTACTGAGCGGGGAATGGCTATGATACGGAGGGGTTCTGTTGAAGTCAGCAAAGATGAAGTTGTCCCAGACAATGGAAGACTACCTTGAGGCAATTTTTGTTCTGAGTAAGAATAGAGGATATGCCCGGACTTGCGAGATAGCCAAAGCCCTCAATATATCTCCGTCATCGGTAGTTGAGATGGTTGGAAAGATTGCCGGGCTGAATCTTGCAGTCTGGAAACGTTATGAAGGTGTCTATCTGACCCCTGAAGGTCGCACCCATGGTGAAGTTGTTCACATTCGTCATGAGACTCTTCGGAGGTTCTTTGAGTTCATCGGTGTATCACCAGGTGTTGCCGATATCGAGGCATGTATCATTGAACATGAACTTTCCCCGGTTACCACTACTGCGATTGGTAATCTGGTTCGCTTCCTTGAGAGTCCTACCGGTGCAAATACCTGTTCGGCACTTCATCTGTTCTTAAAATTTCAGGACGCCGGTATTGCCTGGAATGAATCCTGTGCATCATCAGCTCCTGTTTCAACTGGTGATATCCAGAGTTCAGTTCAGAGAACCAATCAACACTTTCAGATTCTCTCAACCCTCACCCGGCATGATCTCCTGAACTCGCTCACGGCATTATATGGATATCTTGAAATTTTCCGGGAACACGATTCAGAAATAGGGAAGGAAGAGATTCTCTCCCGGATTAAATCGGTTGCTACATCGATGCATCGCCAGATCTCTGGGAGCAGCGAACTCCTTATCCCGGGATCGACTGCTCAATCGTGGATAAATCTTGGAGGTCTTGTTGATGTAGCTTCAAAAGACCTGGCGAGTGATCAGGTTACGATTGAAAACAATCTTCACGGGGTGGAACTTTTCGCTGACCCGCTCATGGAGAAGGTCGTCTATAACCTCATGGAAAATTTAATTCGTCATGGGGGGTCGGTATCCCGGATTCGGTGTAGATATGATATGGACGGGTTTGATCTGATTTGGTCGATTCAGGATGATGGCAGGGGAATCAGCTATGAAAAGAAACATGCAATATTTAGGCCTAAGAGGGGTAATAACTCTGGTCTTGGGCTTGCCATGGTTGATCAGATTCTCTCTTCCGGTGGGATGCAGATTGAAGAGCAGGGAATCCCGGGGGAAGGAGCTATGTTTGTGATTTGTGTTCCTCCCCCATTATATCGGAAAAATATGTCCGGAATACCGGTTGAACAATTAACAGATCTGTATGTGCATGTGGCAGCCCCGGTTACATCCAAATAGTTACACACTGACAATATTTCCGGTTTATCACAGAAATCGTAGATATTTCGGGAACACTTAATCAGTTACGAAATTGAGATATGAGTATGTGCACTGCAACCTTTCGCCCTTCGGAATAGAAGGATAACAGAGGCATCTGGAAAGAACATAAAAACAGGAGTGAATTGAGCATTATGGGAACCAAATCGTCGATTCGAGGGATAAAAGAAGAAGACATCCCGTTATCTCTTCAGAAATTTCTGATTCATTCATCAGAAAAGGGATTATACAAAACACATTCAACCAAAAATGAGGAAGTCTGAAAAAATCGATTAAAATATCAGAAAGAGATCCCGAGTTCAGCGTAACTATTCGCCCATTCAGGTGTTTTTATTGTGCAAAATATGAGCGTAAAGATCTCCTGGTATCTCGAGCGAAACGAAAAATCAGACAAACTCCATAGAAGTTCTATTATATGGGATAACTCCATGAAAACACCCGGGCACCGATGATTACGATACAACTCTGCTTGCACATAATGCAAAAAGAATGTATATTCTGCCGCTGTGAATGAGTGAATATAAGGGAGAAATTCAGGGAATTCACTTAGATTGTATCAAAAACCGACGGTACAGCACAAAGCAGCAAAGAGCCAGAAGGCCTAGAACGGTCAGTTACATAACAAGGTTGCCTTCAATAGTAAATCCGGAAACTTCTTCCCCTCCTTCCTCCCCACCGGTTGGAAAACCCACTGCCTGATTATACCGGTCTTCGATTCCCATATCTCCGGTCATCCCATAGGCGGCAAGTGCTATGAGCGTTGCAACTACCAGGATCACGCCAAAGATGATGATTCCTTTTAGATCTCCTGTCGCGATCATTTTTTGTCTCCCTCCAGGATATCCGGTCGTATCCTGGCGATATAAGTTACCACTAAACCGGTTATTAACGATTCAATCACTGCAACACCCATGTTCACTGCAGCAAGCAGTGAAAGACCAGTAAGGATCTCTACCGGTGTCTGATGAACACCCTGGATTCCGGATACAAGGATAATCCCGATCATCACGATATTTCCGACAAAGAGGCCGGAAAATGTTGAAATTCCCGCCTGGGAGAAGAGGCTCGGGGTAACCTTCTTCATTCCCTTGAATACGAACCAGGCGACGGTGACTTCGGAGAAATTAACCAGAATATTCGCCCCGACAAGTCCCCATCCTCCGTGCCCGATTGCTGCTGACAGGATGTTGACAACAAAAATAATGAGTGTGCCGAGAAGAGGTCCGGTGAGAATTCCGATGAGCGGGGTGAGATTCAGATGGACTCCCCCAAATATGGGAACCTGTACCTGGAAGATGGCAAACGCAGCCGTGGCCACGAATGCGGCAATCGTGATCTTTTTAGGATCTGGTTTATTCCTCGATTTCAACAAGAACAGGGCTGCTCCGATGAGTACGAGCGCGATGATCCACCATACCAGTACCCAGAGCAGAGTGAACGATCCGTCCTCTAAATGAATATGAGCCAATGTATTCTCTCCGGTGTTATCGTATTATCAGGGTATACTATTACCAGAAGGGGGGTATAAATATATCCCAAAGTTTGGTGTGCACCCAAATTTCTTTAGTGAGATTCGGTAAAAAGGATGTTCACAAGATCATCACGGGTGATTGGGCGACCTTCGGGGGGAATCCCCTGTTTTTCACAGAATTCGAGATAGGTCATGACCGTATCAGGCAATCGGAGTCCGGCCTCCTGAATGAGTTCAGGGTTGTAGAATACCTCATCAGGTCTGCCTTCTGCGAATATCGAACCATCCTTAACCAGACAGACCCGATCAGCAATCCGGGCTGCGAGATCGAGATCGTGCGTAGCGATCACAACACTGATCCCGAAACGGTTCCGGAGATTGAGTATGATATCTTCGATAACAACGCTGTGGATCGGATCAAGGTCAGACGTTGGTTCATCCAGGGCAACTATCCGGGGTTTCATAGCCAGGATACCCGCAATAGAGACAAGCCGTTTTTCTCCTCCACTCAGGTAATTGGGGAGTTTGCTGACGAGGTGTTCGGCTCCCACCGCGATGAGGGCTTTGATTGCTGCTGTCTTTGCTTCCTCCTGACTCATGCCGAGATTGAGCGGTCCAAACATCACATCATCAATGACGGTTGGAGCGAAGAGTTGATCTTCTGATCGCTGGAAGACAATGCCCACATCTTTCCAGAGATCAGCCCGCTCCCCATGGGTTATCGACCTGCCACTCACCCAGATATCCCCCTGAGAGGGGATGAGAAGGCCGTTCAGGTGTTCAATCAGGGTAGATTTTCCGGATCCGTTCGGGCCGCAAAGAGCAACGATCTCGTCTTTGAGCACTGAGAAACACATCTCATGGATTCCCACACTTCCATCCGGATAGATATGACTTGCACAGTCGATGTGGATCAGTTCCTTCTCAGGATCAACCGGTGCACAGTGGGGAGAGTGGTGATTTCTGCGTATTATCGTCATTTATGTTCCTCCGGTATAAGGAAGAATCCACCCGGTAATTACAACAACAATGGTCACAACTGCAAGAACGCCGTATTCAGCGGCACCTGGGGATGGGATCTTTGTCCGGGCTCCGTAAGATCCGCTGCTGTACCCCCGTGAGAGCATCGCCTTATTTACGCGTTCTGCCTGTTCAAAAGAACGGATGAAGACCAGACCTGCGACTTCCGCAAAGAGTGTTCCCTGGATCCGGAGAGATTGCAAAAGACCTCCTCCCCGGGACCTGACTGCTTTGAGCAGGGCACCGGTCATTGCGATCGTGAGGAACAGGAATCGGTAGGACATGAGAAAGATCTGATCCAGTGGGGAGGGGAAGATCCGGTAAATCATGCCTGAGAAATGTTCGTACCTGGTGGTCATCAGGAAGAAGATCGAAAACGTGAATGATATGAGCGCTTTGAGGAGTAATGTCACAATCAGGGTGATCCCGTTATCGGTCAAAGTAGGCTGTGCTATAACAAGAGGGATCGAGATAATCACGGTTCCCGGCTCACTCCATGCGATTATACCGACAAGGGAGACGACGAATACTAAGGGCATCAGGTACCATGCAATCAACTTCCGTACAGGCAGGCCTGCAAGCCAGAACATAAGCATGATCACACCATAGAGCACGACGAGGATGGCGAGGTTTTGCGTGGTTGTTATCATCAGAACCACGAGGATGAGTAAGATAAATTTCGTCCACGGGCTGATCCGGGAAAACAGAGACGTGTGCCGTTCGGCATATATGGTTATGAGGTCGATGTCCGGGATATGGTCGGATATTGTCACGGTGCTCATCCATTACACCCCTGAGGATCTACCCATTACGGTCTGTTTTTTTATCACCAGATTTGTCGTTGCATGGCGGCATCCGTCATCATGGGTAATCTTCCCGCAGACTCCCTGTTGCGGGTGTCCCATAGCACAGCACATGATATCTATGGCCTCTTGGGAGACAAAGCTCTCAAACCGGGTGACTTCTAAGCATGCCTGCTCTTCAGAGAGACCATTACGAACGAGAATAAGACTGAGGATTCGGTGTCGTTTTACTAGGAATTTTGCGTATCTTTTACCGGTGTCGGTAAGTATGACACCCCGATAGGGGATGTGGGAGAGATATCCGGTATCCGCAAGTTCAGATATCGTCTTTGTTATGGTAGAGGGATCTACTTCAAAATGAGATGCGATGTCGTTTGTTTTAACGGTGTTACCCTGCTGAAAGATGAACTTAAGGTAGTCAACTTTTCTCGGTGAGAGTTCGAGTCCGGCAGGAATCTCCATACTAGTATGGTGGAGTCTTCCGTGAAAAAGTTTGGTATCTATCCAAACATTATATGGTGCTAACCCTCTTTAATTCCTGCGAGAATCTTTTATCATTCTCGTCTTCCCTATTTCAAACTCTTTTCAAATTCTGGTAATGGTTGTTTCCGGAAAATCGCTGTTATTTTATTCCAACAAACAC
>JAZDKH010000280.1:0-2553 GCA_043803325.1 Methanobacteriota archaeon
CATGTGAATGCTGGAGACGGGATCCCTCAGACATATGTTCCCTTTAGAAACGCGAATCTTCTCTCAGTCGCAACCAGTTTTGCTGAATCACGAGGTGCAGATGCAATATTTATTGGCGTTCAATCATCTGATTATTCAGGTTACCCTGACTGCAGGCCAGAGTTCATTCATGCGTTTCAGCAGGTAATTGACTTAGGTACTCGTCCGGAAACCCGGATTGTATTAAAGACCCCATTTGTCAATCTGAACAAGGCTGAGATTCTTCGCATCGGTATGAACCTCTCGGTTCCCTATGAAGATACCTGGTCCTGTTATCAGGATGGCGAGGCAGCCTGCGGTGTCTGTGGTTCCTGCCATTTCAGACAAGAGGCGTTTCAAACGATCGGAATCGATGACCCGATTCCGTATCGGTGAACAATAATGGAGATATATCGAGGAAAACGCCTTGTTGTGGAACGCTCAATCTTCACGCTCCCGAACGGGCATGAAAGAGAAGCAGTGGTGGTCCGTCCGGCTGGAGCCGTAGTCATTCTCCCGATTGATGGTGAATTCTGTTACCTAATTCGTCAATGGCGGTTTGCGATAAACCAATATATCATAGAGGCACCAGCAGGAACGATGGAAACTGGTGAAGATCCGATAGAAACTGCCAGACGTGAGTTGATCGAGGAGACCGGCCTAGCCGCAGGAGAACTAATTCCCCGTGGATTTATTTACACAACCCCGGGATTTACCGACGAGCGTATCTTTATTTTTGAGGCCAGAAATCTCTCACCATCACACGAATACGCCCCTGACGATGATGAGATAATCGAGCCGGTATCTATCAGGGTATCAGATCTGATGACTCTTATCAGGAATGGCGAGATCAACGATGCCAAAACGATCGCGGCAATCACCCTGTGTCTCGGATTATCAGAGCGATCTGAATGATCAGAATGGGTGTTCTCCTGCTGCTTGTAGCTCTCCTCTTCAGCTCAGGGTGTACCGGCGTTCAGAACCCTGGCGAAAAACCATCATTTCACCTATCAGATGACGGAAACCTCAGTCTGCAGATACCCCCAGTCCCCACATCATCGGAAGTCGTGAAGACTACGCCAAATGTAACGATCGAAGAGATAACCTTCATGACCTTTTCAGGAAATGTGTCATCCATCCTGATCAGTCCTGCGCATCCAGTAGCCGGAGTAGTCTGGGCACCAGGTGCTGGAGTTCCTGCAGCCGGGCATATTGAACACCTGCGTGCATATGGGGAGGCGGGATATGCAGTATTAGTTGTGGATATCAGAGGAAATGGCGGGAAAACGCCGGGTTCTCCCCTGAATCTGAAAGCCGATTATGAGAAATTATCCAAAGGTCAGTGGCCACAGGTATACCTCATCGTAAGTGATCTGATCGATGCAGAACGATATTTACATGAACGGTATGGTTCTATCCCGGTATGGGCAGTCGGTGAATCTAATGGGGGGAGGTATGCTGCACAGGCAGTAGCAGGAGATCCGAATTTCTTCGGATATGTTGGAATCTCAACCTCTGGATTTGATCGGCAGGGTGACCAGTATGAAGGCACAGCGAAAAGTTTTCTCCTCAGTGTTGATCCTGAGGCCCTGGCCGGGCGTATAAGCCCCCGTCCCTCATTCATATTCCATGCACCCCAGGATCCCATAATCCCCATTGAATCTGGAGAAAAACTCGCAACAACCCTCGGGAATTCGGCTCAATTTTTTAGATTTAACGGAACACACGGAGTCAATGGCGAAGTGGATCAGATGCTTATCGCCCAGTTACATCCTGATACCAGGTAAATATCAGGATACCAGAACATTTTTTCTCTTAAAACCGGATCCGCTCTAAAAAAGATTGAATTAGACGGGAAATATTTTACTCCCATATACTTCATTAATCGTCTGACCCATGCCGATATAGAGTGCAAGGAGGCCGGCAATGAGACCAGTAACTCCACCCAGAGTTTTTAGCATTCCTACCCCGGTGAGCTCAGCAGCGACAAGGAGAACCACCAGAAGAACAACAAAGAAGAGAGTTACATTCAGAATCCGATGCATTCTGAAAGTGCAGATAAATAAACCGATTGCGAAAATTCCCCAGACCGCTAGGAAGGCTGCTAAATCTATTGCACCCGGAGCCTTTGCTAATCCAAGGGCAGGAAGCATCAATATTGCCGCAAAAGATATCCAGAAGAATCCAAAACTCCCGAAAGTAACCATCCCGAAGGTATTGTTCTTCTTCCACTCCATAATACCAGCGATAACCTGGGCTGTGCCCCCATAGAATAATGCCATCGCGATGATCGGACTTGCAAGCCCAATGAGTCCGGAATTATGCAGACTAAGCAGCACCGTGGTCATCCCAAATGCACATAACCCCAAGGGAGCCGGATTTGCCGTATCATCAACAAGAAAGATGTTATTTCGACTCTTTTCTTCAATATTTTCCATAGTTACTCCGTAATAAATCAATGTGGTGCAGGAAATTAAATTATTCGCACCACACCCCCAGATAAATTGTGGAATTTAGAATTAGTTGGTGCACACC
>JAZDKH010000281.1:0-3542 GCA_043803325.1 Methanobacteriota archaeon
TTGCGAAGCGCCCGGCCCCCTTCGGTGTCCTCGTAGGAACCATCAAGACTCAGAAGCGAGATGAATGCAGTAAGGTTGTTCTTAACCCGGTGATGGATCTCGGAGAGGAGAACCTCTTTTTCGGCGAGGGCTTCTTTCAAATCCAACTCACGGTTCTCCAACTCGTCAACGTTCTGCAGGAGTTTCTTCTGTGTAGCGCTGAGTTCTGCGTTGATCCTATTGAGGTCTCCATACCTCATTCTCAACTCCTCCTCCGCTTTCCTGCGTTCATCAATCTCATATTCAAGGCGGATGTTGGCCTGTGCCAATTCTGCAGTCCGTAGCTGGACACGTTCTTCGAGTTCATCATGCGCCTTCTGAAGCAACACCTCGGCTCTTTTACGCTTGGTAATGTTCCTTGCTGCGGCAAAGACACCCACGATATCTCCGGATTCGTCCCGAAAGACTGTCGCATTGAACAGGACCGGTGTTATGTGCCCGTCTCGGCGATTGATCTCGAGGGCATAATCCATGACACACCCTTCACGGAAGGCTATCTCATACCCGGCCTTTGCCCGGCCCGGGTCCATGAAATACTGAGAAAAGTCCGACCCAATCAGTTCTTTCCGGGAGTATCCAGTTACGTCTACGGTTGCTGCATTCACATCGTTGATTGTCCCATCAGGATTGATGGTGATCAGCGGGTCAAGGCTCACCTCAATCAGGCTCCGGTTATACTCACCGGCCCGCTTAAGCTCCTCCTCTACTCTATTCCGTTCCGTGATATCAATACCCATCTCGAGAATCAAAAACGAGCCGTCCGTATCGGTGAAGGGGAAGTCGTAGATATCGTAATCTCTGCCATTTGGGCCAGTCCAGTACCAGTGGTGCGGAGCTTTCGTTTTCATGACCGTGTACGACTCACACGTCTCGCACGGAACGCTCCGGTTGAAGAGGAAATCATAACAACGCCGGCCATCAGGTATCCCGAGGGTCTCCCGGAAGTTTTTATTGGCAAATGGTACATGGTAATCAGCGTCAAGGAGGCAGACATACACTGGCAGAGTTTCAAGTAGATTATACAACCGCTGACGCTCTTCCCCTGCAATGTTTACCGCTGTTTCTAATTCCCTCGTCCGATTCGCGACGCGTTGTTCGAGAAGTTCATTTGCCGCTTTGAGATCTATCCCTGCCTGAGTGAGTTCCTCATTCAGAGCATTGATTTCATCATACTTCCGTTTCAGTTCTTCTTCTGCGTTCATGCGCCCGGTAATGTCACGATTGCTGACCCTTCTCCCCAGCGGGGTGCCATCCTTTGAAAAGACCGGTCGGCATGCATGACCAATCCAGCGTACTTCGCCGTCCTTCCGGATGATCCTGAGGTCAACAGGGTCCATCTCCTCAATCTCTCCGTGTCTCATCCGGTGCTCGATAAAAGAAACATTGTCTTCAGGATGGACGATGTTATCAAGTATCTTCCGGTCATTCATAAATTCCTGAACCGTGTAACCGGTGATCTGCTCACATGAAGGGGAGACGTACACAAGGTGATTGTCTGGTCCCAGCCAATACTCCCAATCGCTCGTGTAATCTGCAACAGTGCGAAATTTTTCTTCGCTCTCCTGAAGTATCTGCTCAGCCCGGGAGAGTTCTTCGATATTCGATCGCAATTCCTCTTCAACTGTGGTAAGTTCTTCATTCATGGCGTTGAGATCAGCATTTTTCTTGACCAGTTCCTGCTCAGCGCGTTCGAGCGCTTTGCCCATCCCCTTAGATATAAGGGCAACCACGAATGCGGTGGCAAGCGTGAAGACCATGAGGATTGCCGAGAACTGGACTGAATCGCGGATGATGAACCAGGAGGATAATCCGACAAACACCACATTCTCCATGAGTATAATGCCAACAACAAGAGGCACGAATACCCGGAGGAGGCTGGCGCTCGTAGAATTACCTATCATATACTTTGCCGGGACTCCGCCAGGGCCAGCTGCCGCGATAACCGCTACTCCGAGAAAGAACGCCGAAATCGCTGAAAGTGCAGCAATTGGGCTGTATTGCGTCCCGTATAATAATGGTTTGTCATACGCATAACTCAGAACAAATGTGAAACTGATACAAGAAATCGCCAGACCAAGAATGCTTATCGCTTCCGGAACCCGGGTAGGATTTCCTGGCAGGCAGGATCTTTGGATGAAGAGCACAAGAGCAAGAGCGGCGATGACAGCGAGCCCGGCTGCGACCGGGGAGATGGGTGATGACGACGGCCCGATAATATTCATCCCGGCCATAACGAAGAGGGGTTCTATAAAAAAATGGCTCCCCTGCACACTAAAGATGAATTCTAATGCTTCAATAGCCGTGATAAAAATTAGAAACGTTTGCACTATCAGGCCTGTTAACTGCTGCATTGGTTTAGCAGCCTGGTATGCAAGAACGGAGCCGAAAAAGATCCAGATCAGGGCAGCGCTGAGTGCTATCGTCCGGTTATCCGGGTTTGTGCTGCCAATGAGGGTTATACCGTAGTGAGCGGTTACGATTCCAAGTACCGCAGATGTTATAGCAAGGAGGCAAAAAGTGATACTCAGGCGCCTTAAGAGAAGGTGTTCCTGCATCGTATCAACATTTTTGAGAGATACCCAGTGTTCTAGTGAAGCTCTGATAGTAATGATAGGCTCACTCCTGCCCCGATAATATACTCAAAAATATCGATTGTAAAATACTGTACGAGGTTCAATATATAATTGTCGATTTAATCAACCAAAGATAAATATTGTTCCGCGTTGTTCGTCAATCGTCATCAAACCCTTAGACTTCGGGCGATTCAGGGAGGTGGAGACCTTACCTTCGTCCAGGATCCGGAAGATGCCAAAAATGACGGATTGCCAACTCGTGCTATAAACGAGGGTATGCAACCTTTGTCCTTCCGGTTGAACAAATGCCGGAAAACTCATTGCCAGTGTGATGAATCTCTTTAGTGATTCCCTTCATCAACGTAATCAGTTTCTTCCGGGATCCCGAAGCATTTGAGACGTTAAAAAATAAAGTTCTTCCAGATATAATCTGAAAGAAGAAAGAATCTAAATAATCCGGGTCTGGGTTCCTGGCTGCTCGACTGGTGAAGATGCGTACTCAATTGCTATCATCATCAGAGAAATTCTGGATGAACAGGGAAAAGATTGCAAAGTCCAGATCTACAGCACCGATCTTGCCGATGATGTTATTGCAATCGCTCGTAAAGGATTTTACCCTCCAAATATCGCAGCAGATGTCTCGGCTCTGCGACTGAAGATGTTCTTTATCAGGGAAGAGAAGGGGTACCAGGTGAAGAAAGAGATTCGTGAGATGATCATCTATGCAACCCAGAATATAATCAAAGATCCGCCATTTACCAAACTTGATCTTCTCAGTTGTCGCAACCTGCTTATCTATATTGAATCTGATATTCAGTCAAAACTCATTTCAACCTTTCATTACGCCCATAATCCAGGGGGCATACTCCTCCTCTCCTCATTCGAGAGTATCGGTTCGGCTACCGTTCTCTTCAGACCGATAGGTAGGAA
>JAZDKH010000282.1:0-2035 GCA_043803325.1 Methanobacteriota archaeon
GGATGCTATCTCTTCAAACAGTCCCTGCCCGGTGTCAAATGCACATGCCATCTGTTCGAGAAATGGTGAGTAACATGCAAGATACCCCCCTGGACTCAGTAATGTCTGAGCATGCCGTACATGATCCGGAGTAAGACCGAGATCCAGGTGCACAATGTCATACTTCCCGGTCTCCCTGTGGATATCTCCGGTAATAATCTGAAGATTGGTGATACCTGCATCCCTGACCGTTTTCCTGGCTAGTTCTGCAAACTCTTCTTTCCGTTCATACGAGACAACCTCTCCTGCCACCCCGGAGAAGAAGATCGCTGCAATGCCACTCCCGGTCCCTGCATCAAGTACCCGATCACACTTATTCATCCCGGTAAGACCTATCACAAGGCCAATATCCCGGGGAAGCATGGGAGCTCCACTCCGCTTTGCAAACTCAAAGAAATCTGTTGCCCGGGGGAGTCGAATCATCAGTTCTTTCCCAGAGTGGGTTACGATACTATCACCCGGATTCTTCCCAATGAGCTGCTGAAGATCTACAAGACCGATATCTGTCCCTATCTTCCCATCAGTTGCCCGTACAAACCAGGTCTTCCCATATCCGGAGATGATCACCCGGTCAGAAGGCTCAATCATTTACGGATAATTTCATAATAGCGTCTGCAATATCTCCATTCGACTCTTCAAGGGCTTTTCTGGCAACATCAACGTGAACACCAGCCTGCTCAGCTACCAGTGCCACATCCTCATCAGGTATTGACGCAGCAGCCTCTTCAAACCGATGTTCACCCGTGATCTGCCAGGTCGTGACCCCCTGCATCTTCATGATGGCTACTTCAGCCTGATCAAAGACATACCTTCCACTCGGGGTGGTGATCACAATCTCTTGCACATCATCAATCGGGCGGACATCCATCCCGAGCTGCTTCATCATCTGTTTCATCTTTCGTGGGTTCATCCCTGGTATCATGATGTATCCTCCGGATCAGTTCCTTTTCGTACCTGCACCGCAACTCCGCTCCCGGAGAGTCGCATCTCTCTGCCCGAGATCTGCGCACTCCCGATCGCCTGCAGAGTTCCATCTCCTGAAATAACCAGTACCTCATCACCGGCCTGTATAGCTGGATCAGCATCTCTAACATGTTTAGCAAAAACGCTTTTTCCAGCGGCGATAAAAGAGATCACATCCTCCTGAACAATCACCCGGTTTTGGGGTGAAGCAAGAATACCACACAGTCTCTGCGCTCCGGCCAGACCGAGAGTCAGGCGCCCGTCATGAGCTCGCAACGTAGCCAGTCGTTTCCCGTCGAGCAAGGCCTGCCTGACACCGCCTCTGCGGGAAGTAATAAATCGACATGCATCAGGAAATAGGAGTTCCCCGACACCCTTTCCAAACTGATAATCAGCAAGAATCCGAACTCGTCTGAGCATATTGCTCTCCTAATATACGGTTGACATCTTCGATAAACTCTTGTTCTGCTTCCCTGGGAATGAACGCACCGGCTGCGACACGGTGACCGCCTCCTGACGACCCTTCAAACCGTACACAGGCCGAACTCAGTGCCTTCTGTAAGTCAACTCCCCGACTCACTACTTCTGGCTTAGTTCGCATCGAAATTTTGGTCTTGGAAGGATCGAGAGAATCCTCACACATGATCAGGATTGGTTTCTCAGGATTGAGTCGTGACAAAGACATACCTGCACCGATCCCAACGATAGTATCAGGGAAACGATCTCCGACATGAATATAAAGTAGATGAGATAGTTCAGACACCCCGGTGTCAGTAATATAGGCCATCACCTCGCGGATCTTACTCCGGTGATTTTTCAGCATCTGTTCTGCCTCACGATATGCCACAACCCGATCACCCCGGCATATCTGACCGCCCAGTTCTGGTCTCTTCCACCTTCCACATGAGTTGAGCATGGTCGCATACTCAGAAGCGTTCCGCAGGGTAGCCTGGACCCTTGTCTCATCAGGGAAGAGATAATGATCTGAGAACAACCGATCTATCGACTTCCCATGAGCTATCATCTGATCGAT
>JAZDKH010000283.1:0-9470 GCA_043803325.1 Methanobacteriota archaeon
CTCCTGATTCACAGACAATTATCGAAAGAATTTCAGAGTCCAGAGGTGCTTCCATATACAATATCGTTTACTGGGCATCTTCACTTAGTCCTTCATCCGGTGTTGTGGTAAATTTGGGTACTGGTATGATTTCATCCTGAGGTGCTTCACTGATTTCTTCAGTTGATGAAGGGGACTGGGTTGGTAGTGGGTTTACCTGGGGAACTTCACTCTGCCCGGCGGAATTATCTCCTGAAGTCTCACTATTATCACATTTACCGTTTCTGTTACAATCATCACAGTACCCGGAAGAACAATCTGTACAAGAAATTCTACAAGGGTTGGATATATCCGAACCTACCTGCTGAGAACCCTGATTCCCCTCATTTACAGGTGCTGATCCTTGCTGAGAGGCTGGAGGTTTTTGCTGGGTTACGGGTGCGCTCTGAGTGGGAGTTGGCGTCCCTTGTTGAGTAGCTGGAGGTTTCTGTTGAACTATCTGTTTTGCGGCATTTGCGGTATCACTTAGTCCAGGCTGAATGCTTATTCCCGTCCCCATATCAATAAAAACGGCTGCTGTAGGATCATAATAAAACTGTGCAAATGGTTTTCCATCTGGGGAGAACTGGGTAACCAGGAACCACCCGTTGGAAGGAGAATAAAATTTTTTCAGCACTTTATCATAGACCCAGTTTGTACCTGATACCGGATCAAAGTAATTTCCTTCTCTTGTACCAATAATCCATTGTGGAGGAATATTTTCTCCCAATGATGAGGTGGGTTGTGTAACTGCTGTTGGTGTTGACTGAATAGGGACAATATTTGCACTACTGGATATCGAAAGACCTGAACTGATTCCTGATCCTGGTGAAAAACTCAAACCAAGGATCCCGGGAAATGCGGACAGGGCCGATGCTGATGAAATCTGGATTAAAGCCAGAAATAGGGTAATTATTAGTAATGATTTGATAGTTTTGTACATAGGACTAACCTCCTTATTAACATATTGAGGATATACTTGTGCTAAATATTTAAAGGGTTCTAAACAACATTGGTTACTAATATGGCTTATTCCAATATGAATATTAATTAAAATTACTCGTAAGTCGTTTTTCGCTTCTGTTATGGGGTACAAATCAGGAGAGAGGATAGGAAAATAGTAGTTTATTCTGACTTAAACAATGAAAATGTTATACGTTTTCATAAAAAATTTCTGATAAAAAATTATCAGGATCAACCAATGGCTGATATTTAATGCGAGGGAAGGGATTCGAACCCTCGAACGGCTGCCCGACTAGGCCCTGAACCTAGCTCCTTTGACCTGGCTCGGATACCCTCGCACGAGAATGAATACAAGAACTTAACGCGAGTTGCTCGCGCCATTACAGGTTATCACTTCTCATTATTAAAAGTTGGGATCCCCCTGGGGGAATCCCTTTCAATTCTGGTTATTGTGACTCTTTGTACCGTTGCAGTTCACGTTCACGCAGTTCTGCCCGTTTAATCTTACCGGAAAGAGTTTTTGGCAATTCTTCTACAAAATCGATGAGACGAGGATACTTGTACGGAGCAGTCACCCGTTTCACATGCTTCTGAATCTCCCTGGTCAATTGATCTGATGGCTCATACCCAGGTTTAAGCACAATGAAGGCTTTTACAAGCATTCCTCTCAGAGGATCCGGAGATCCGACTACTGCAGACTCCTGCACCGAAGCATGCTCCTGCAGAGCACTCTCGACTTCAAACGGACCTATCCGGTATCCTGAACTCTTGATGACATCATCATCCCGACCAACGAACCAGAAATATCCGTTTTCATCCTGATATGCCTTATCACCGGTATAATAGAATCCGTTTTTAAATGCATCAGCATTTGCTTCTGGATTTTCCATGTACTCAACAACTAAACCTACCGGCCTTGGGTCGAGCCCGATTGCGATCCTCCCCTCTATTCCGGGTTCTACTGGTTTTCCATCATCATCATGGAGTTCAATATGCCAGCCTGGGGCCGGTTTCCCCATTGATCCTGGTTTATGTTCCATACAGGGGAATGTCGCAATACAGGCACATGTCTCGCTCTGTCCATATCCCTCATAGATCGAAAGGCCAGTCTCCTCTTTCCATATTCGAATAACTTCCGGATTAAGCGGTTCGCCTGCGGAAACACAATGCCTGAGAGAACGGAGATCATACCTGGCGAGATCTGCAATAATCAGCATCCGGTAGATCGTCGGCGGACAACAGAATGTGGTAATCTCATATTTTTCTATCAGAGGGAGCAATTCAGTTGCCTTGAATTTCCCGCGTGCATCATATATAAAAATACACGCTCCTTCGATCCACTGGCCAAAGATCTTTCCCCATGCACATTTTGCCCACCCGGTGTCAGATGACGTGAAGTGGAGATCATTTCCGTAAAGATCCTGCCAGAGCCGGGCGGTTACGATATGACCAAGGGGATACGCGTGATTGTGCAGGGCCATCTTTGGCTCCCCGGTCGTACCTGAGGTAAAATATATGAGCATTGGTTCTGATGCATGAGTTTTCTGCTCAAACGGCAGACTAATTGAAGATCGGGAGACTGGGGCTGGGTAATGGAGTTCATAGTGATAACTAATCCAATTGGGAAGTTCTCCATCGATCAACATCCGTTGTTTCAGGGTAGGACAGAATCTACATATCTTCTCTACTTTTTCTGAGTTTTCAACATCAGTGATTAACATATTGAACTTACCGGCATTGATCCGCTGCTGCAGATCCTTAGGGGTCAGCATCGTTGGAGACGGACAGACTACCGCACCGAGTTTTATCAGGGCGATGACGAATATCCACCACTCCGGGACCCGGTGCAACATGAGCATCACATGATCCCCCTTCTTGATCCCGTATTTGAGTAAAATGTTTGCAGCCTCTACCGAAAGATTCCGCATATCCCGAAAGGTGTATTTCTTCTCCTGCCCTTCCTGATTCACCCAGATCATCGCGAGCTTATTCCGGTCAATATCAGCCCATTTGTCGATGACATCATACCCGAAATTATAGTATTCTGGGACATCTATGGTAAAATCGCGGACTGTGTCCTCATATGAGGTCATTCGATGTGGGATCTCATGCTTCATAAATACTTATTCTGCACCCGATAATATAATAAATCTGTATTTTTCCATTCTCATGTAAGAATAATTGAAGGTCCCAGCTTGAGACAGAGATCGAGTCACGGTTTACGGTGACCGTGTACTTCTCACTGTTGGTGTGGTTGCACTTGATTTGGATAGAGGACGTGTTTCCATGGATATTATGTGAACTTCTGGTCATGGAATACATTCCCAAAAAAAGGGCTCGGTTTTTACCTGATATGAGGCGGAACCTCATGAAGATATATTTTTTATAGCCAGAACCGATGTGTTTTAATAAAATTTCTCTCTGCTTTCAGGATCTCCCGATAAAGTGAGTCACCATCGGTACAGGTAGCAAGAATCCGTGATGCAGTATCAGGGCCAACTCCCTTGGCGGCTAGAACGAGGACCGCCTTCTTCCCACTTGAGAGTACGATATTGGCATTTTTGATGAGTCTTCTCTCTATCTCCTTCTCTTCAGAGGTTTTTACCTTTTTATTCGCTATCCCGTATTGTTCTTCCTCGTAGGGCTTGAGTGCTGCAACGAGCCGGGCATTGCAGTTTCCACAGATTGGAGGATCAGGGGTCCGCTCCACAACGGTTCTCACCTTCCATCTCCGACAGTTCATACAGGCAAGGATGACTTCCTGTCTGGAGAGTCGGTACTTGATCGTCGCGAGTACCGCCTGATCTGCAGTGGGTGGGGGGATCTGATCTCTTGATGAGAAGATGCCCGATGCTCCGATCATGCTAGGTGGGGCACGAACCAGAGTTATCTTCCCGTTGTGAATAGCATCTACCATTTCTGCTGCTCGATCAACATCCATGTACCGGGAGAAGAGCTCCCGGTACGTCTCGTTATGGATGGCAGGCATTGCCAGGAGATCACCGAGTCGATGAAAACTGAGGCGTTCATAGTCGGCATCTGCATCTATCGCCCCGAATTTCTTTGCTATCTGGACAAGTTTCCATTTGAAGAGTGATGTTCGTTTGAGAGCAACCTCAAGAATTGCACGGATATGTGGCGGCTCAAGTCCTAGGATGATCTCCTGGACATCTCCAGCTCCCACTTCCCGGGGAAGACGAAGAAGTATCCGATATGCATCGAGCTCGATTCCAACAGTCGTTCCCCACCGTGCCGAAATAAGGATGGAGATGACTCTTCCGAATGCTTCGTTTGTCTGGTGACCGGCACACAGGTTGATCACCACCCCTTCAGGGATAGATTCTATGGTTACTATCTCGTCAGTAGGAACGATTCCCCGGTTATTCTCAACCGCATCCAGGTATGCAGACCCATACCGGGTAACGATGGGATCAGACGAATAATCATCGAAATTTCTGACACGCCGAAGAGCACCAACCTCCCGGGCCACATCAAAGGGGACGGGAATCTGTTCCCCTTCCCATGAGGGAAGTTCTCCTTCAGCACTCTTTGCAGGTTCTACGGTGATCTTTCCTTCTTCCATCTCAAGAACCCGCCAGAGATGCCCCCTGGCGATAAAAACGGCACCGGTATGAAGGTAGGTGACAACAAATGACTCATCAAGAGATCCGACGGTGCGGCGGGAGACCATGTCGTATATCGGGAATTTTCGTTCATCCGGGATCATAGAGAGGTTGTTTGAGAGGTATTTTCTGGCCCGCCCGGTTGTGATAACCCTCCCTCCGTCCATCCTTACGATATAATGTTCATTCAGCTGTCCGATGATCAGCGGAATAAGGGTCTCTGCATCAGAACAGATGACCGATCCTGAAAAGATCGATGCAATATCTTCTGTCGATATCTCTCCTGATTCGACAGTTATTGCCGCAATCTGGTTGGCTATTACATCTCCTGCCTGATAACTTGGTGTTACATTCTCGACATACCCGGAGAGAGCCCGTCTGGTAATGACCAGAGATTCAGCCAGATCATCAAATCCGGATGCGATGATAGTGCCATGTGATATCCTGCCTATCTGATGGCCTGCTCTGCCCACCCGCTGAATAAGTCTGCTCACCTCCCGGGGTGAGCCAACCTGAATCACGTGGTCGATGTGGCCGATATCGATCCCGAGTTCCATGGATGATGTACAGATGAGGGCCTTGATGTCACCCCGTTTGAACCGTTCCTCAGCCTCAATTCTGACATCACGGGAGAGTGACCCGTGATGGACATCAATCCCTCCGTTTTTTATGAGTTCATGACCGATAGATTCTGCTGCAGCCCGGGTATTGACAAATATAAGAGTCGACGGCCCTTTTTTGATATGATTTCGTACTGCCCTGACCTGGTCTTCGAATCTATCACCGGTCATTTCTACATCGATGGCAATATGTTTCGTAACCGGGACCTCGACGATGGTGAACGGGCGTATCCCTGACATGAATCTCGCAATCTCATCCGGATTCCCTACGGTTGCCGACAGGCCGATACGCTGAAATTCTCCTGCATATCTGACCAGTCGTTCAAGAGCAATACTCATCTGGGCACCTCTCTTGGTTCCGGCAAGGTCATGAATCTCATCAAGGATGACAAACCTGAC
The DNA here is from genome assembly GCA_043803325.1 of Methanobacteriota archaeon. Lineage (GTDB taxonomy): Archaea > Halobacteriota > Methanomicrobia > Methanomicrobiales > Methanospirillaceae > Methanospirillum. The sequence goes on from JAZDKH010000283.1 coordinate 5,624, forward strand.
CTGTCTCAGATGCTCCCGAAGACGGCGACCCATAAAAATAGCCTGTAATGTCTCCGGGGTTGTCACCAGAAGATCAGGTGGTGAGAGTGTCTGCTTTCTCCGTTCGCCCTGGGTGGTGTCCCCATGCCTCACCCCGATCGTGAGCCCGAGTCGACCGCACCACCATTCCATCCGGCGAAGGATATCCCGGTTGAGGGATCTGAGCGGGGTGATATACAACGTGGTAAAGCCATATCCGGCGCCTGCTCCGGCTGAAAGCATCTGGTTAAAGACCGGAATCATCGCACTCTCCGTCTTTCCCGTCCCGGTAGGAGCGATCAGAAGGAGGTGTTCTCCGGCTAGAACTTTCGGGATGGCTCGTTCCTGGACTTCTGAAAACTCATCAAAGCCTCGTTCCCTGATGCATTCGATTATTCTGGGATCAAGAATTTTCTGGTCGCTCATGACGGATAAGGGAGAGGAGGTCACCGGCATAGGTGCCGTCAGCAAGGAGGCATTCAGCGGTTTCTTTTATCACCGCACGGGAGAGGGGAGAGAACGGAGATCTGAATGTCTTTTCTATCCCGTATCCTGAAAACTCATTAAATGCAGGAACCATGAGGATTCTGCTCTTCCCCCCCGTTGGTTCCGGTCTTTCAAAGACATTTTCATTCAGTTCGGCAAGGACATAGCAGGGGGACCGGAGGGCAATTCCTACTTCGTCATAAAGAGAGGCTACCGGGTGATGATGTCCGACAATAATGAGGTGACCCGCAAGGGAGGGGTCGGGCTTTGTATGACCATGAAGTACACCAATTCCATCCAGGAGGGATCCTTCTTTCGGGAGTATCTCATCAGACCGGAGAAACTCTTCGATCCCGGGATCATGGTTTCCCGGAGTGACCCGGATATCGGCATGGCGCCTGAGTTCTGAGAATAATGCCGGAATTTCCCGAAACTCCTGCCATGATGTACCAGGGACCCGGTGCTTGATGTCTCCGAGCATGAGGATGATATCTGGTGAAGAATCCCTGACAAGTTCTATGAGTCGTGCTATTCGACTCGGTCCCCTGCTTTGCACGTGAATACCATGAAGCCTGAGATCTGATTCGATGCCCATATGGATATCTGCAACCACGACAATCCGCCTCTCCCCGATGATCTGCAGTGCTGGTCCTGCTGCAAGATACTCAATATCCATCGTCAGAGGATCTTCACAAATCCTGTTGAGGGTTGATATATTTCATCCTCACCTACCAAAGCACGGATAGTATCTATCAGCAAAGGTTCAGCAATTCCGGCCTTCTGTGCAAAACTGGTCAGTTCTTGAACTGATACTCCCCGTGGTCCACTATGTTGCCTGATAAGTTTTATAACAAGATCGGTAGCATAATTCGTCTGACTCTCTCCATCTGTCTCAGAATCTGATGTAACCCGGTCTTTTGTCGTATCCTGTACCTGAGTGAGAGCTTTTTCAACCATCCCGGCAAGAACCCTAAGCTGACGGATGCTGGTGCCATATCTGCTTACCACTTTCCGGTCATCTTCACTCCCCTGACCGCCTGACAGGTGTGAAGCAAGGTTTCTGAGTCGCTCAAGAGTTATCAGAGCAGTTCGCAAGATCCAGCGATCACGGGATGCCCGGTCAGACGGTTGTATTGTTTCAAGAACAAGTCGAAATCCAGAATCTCCAGAACCGGTATCTGTCTCGATATTAGCGGTTACTGATACAAATGCAGGGGTGGTCAGTGAGTCAAGGGTAGCGAGTATATCAGGCATCCGGGATTTTAGAAATATAATAAGGACACCTGTTGGGTCTGCTACCCTGACAAATCCTCCTCCTTTACCATTTTTATTTATTTCGGTGAGCGCTCCACAAGAGAATACCCGGGAGATCCTGGCACCTGATGGAGTGATAATTTCTGCTTGTCTGCCACCTTTTCCTCTGATAATGAGATCAGTCTGCTGAAGTTCAAGTGCATATACTCTGGAATATGGTTGCATGGTATGATTAGGGAGTTTTGGAATATTCATTACAATTGTGCCTGGCTTAGGGGGAGTTATTATTATTCTGAGTATTTCGCTTTCAGTAGATAGATACCTTGGTGTCTGTAGATGATACATAGAGGAATTTGATCTGATATGTTCAGATGCATTTTAGATGAATGTATCTTGCATGGATCCTGATCTTCTGATATGATATATGCATCAGGATGTTCCTCTGTAACCCGGGATTCCGATCTGTTTTTGAATACTGGTTTAGGATGGGTTCATGCGCTTTAAGCATAATAGGTAATCCGATTCTGAAAGAAACCCTTCTTCTAATAAATATTAACTGATATATACCCTGTCTCTGATATCATCTCTCCGCCTTTTGTCTGCTAAGATCAAATTGATATGACCGTAGTTTGCATTACTTTTAAATAGATGCCCGGTGAAATCAGGTTAAGTATCGCGGATCGGTGCAGGATGGGAATACACATGCGTCAGCACAGAGACATCTGCGTATACATAATTTTTGGACGCGGGTTATTCATATGATGGGGAATGCAAAGTCAGTATGGTGCCTCGTTCTGAGCATTCTTCTGGTAACATGCATGCTTGCTTGTGCAGCATCAGCAGAAGAAGGAAACAGAACGAAGGAAGGGGCTACCATAGCCTCTATGCCCCTCTTATTCATCCCGAACGAGGGGCAGTATGATGATAATGTTTCGTATCAGACACAATCGTCTCCGGAACAGGTCATCACTGTATTAGAAAATGGTATTGAGTTCAGTCAGAGTCCAGATAGCAATGGTTCGGCAGTTGCGCCGGTCTTCATGCTTTTAGATGGGGCGAACAAAGATGCAAAGATTATCGCCCTGAATCAGGTCAACGGGACAGCAAACTTCTTTTATGGGTCTGACCCGTCAACCTGGGTAAAAGATGTCAAAGTATCATCAGCCGTGCAGTACTCCGAAGTCTATCCAGGTATTAACCTGAGCCTCTCTGGAAAGGATGGGATCCTAAAGAGTGAGTTCACAGTAAAACCTGGCGCAGATCCGTTAGCAATCACACTTCAGTATCAGGGTCAGGACTCTCTTGATCTAAACCAGACAACCGGTGATCTGGTTATCAGAACCGCTGGCAGAGAGATTTATGATGAAGCTCCTTTCGCCTATCAGGAGATAAACGGGACCAGATCTCCAGTAACCTGTTCATATAAGATTGGAATTAACAACACTGTCACGTTCACGGTGGGTATTTATGATCAGTCAAAAATACTGGTTATTGACCCGGTTTTACGATATTCACTCTACTTTGGAGGAGACGGTCGGGATCAGGGTAACAGTATTGCAGTGGATAATGATGGGTATGCATACTTCATCGGGACAACCTGGTCAGATCATCTGAAGTATTTTAAGTCACAGAACCAGAGTCAGTTGAGCACGATGGGCCTTGCTCCGGGGAGTGTTCAGCCATACTTTGGTGGCGGAGATAAGGATGCCTTTGTTATTAAGATCAATCCTGACGGTACGGACCTTGTCTATATAACCTATATCGGAGGGAGTGGAACTGATGAAGGGACAGGCCTTGTTATCGATAATGAGGGGTATACTTACGTAACCGGCGGTACGAATTCACCAGATTTCCCAGTAAAGAATGCATTCAGAGACACGAATTCGGGTGGGTACGATGCCTGGATCACAAAACTCGATCCGAACGGGAAGGATGTTATCTTCTCTACCTATCTTGGTGGAACAGACGATGATTTCGGATATGCTATTGCCATCGACAGCACAAAGAATGTATTTATTACTGGTCAGACCAAGTCATGGAATTACCCGGTAGTTAATCGATACCAACTCTCCCCATTCGGCGGTCTTGG
>JAZDKH010000284.1:0-6273 GCA_043803325.1 Methanobacteriota archaeon
CAGCCCCAATTGCACCCTGCAAAAATTCCCGCATTCTAGGGCTTGGAGTTGCCATAGAAACATTTTTGAGCGCTTCTATGAGATCTTTACCAAAGACATCAACTTCAAGAGTGACATATCTGGCTTCTACCGATGATTCACCATAGATGACAGAGTCTCCAAGTTGTCTGAATACTTCAGCCGGCGGGATCCCGGCTGTTGACATTGCGGCCAGATAATTAATTGCATATGGTAGACTCGACTCGATATCCCGCCGTCGCGATCCTGCGACTACTGATGGATATATGAGATAGGTGAGGTACGTGAGTCCACCAAATATGATAAATGATACCGCTCCTGCAAGAAAAGTGCCTATAATGAGAGAGTATACAGAGAACTGGTTGATACCCGCCGCGATGTCATAGGGGATATTCCCTTTGAACGTGATCATTGCTGGAATATTGAGGAGATATACAATCAGGGCGACGATGATCGATCCGAGCACTCCTGCGATCGCCGAACTGACCGTCGCGGTTGCGAGATATGCTTCAAAGGTTATTCCCATCCTGGCAGATCGCAGGTTGGTAATCAGATCATAGTAATTATCCCGTTTGGTGAGCATTCTGCTCCCGAGCAGGTTGAAACAGAATCGCTCATACGAGTTCATTAGCACCGGATCGGATCTGTTCCATAAGCCCCTCTGCGTCTCTAAAGTATGAGACTACAATGTTACTCACCGCCCGATAGTCACGCACTTCATGTTGTCGCATCCACTCAAGAACCTCCTGGCGCTGCACCAGATCGCGACTGATCCGTTCCTCATCCCACCCGTGAGCCTCCATGATCTCTTCTAAAATGTATGACTTGCCTGAGTATGTGATCTCATCGGTCGCCTGTCTCCATTTGAATACCTCGTTCGTGATGAGTTCGTTTGTCCTGGGGTCAATATCCAGAATTTCAATGATCTGTTTGTTCCTGCGGATGCGTTGACCACCGACACGAGCCTGGACCTGGACACAGATGATGTCGAGTGCAGAGAGCATATTACGGGGCACTGATATTGGAGGGTTCTCTAAACGGTGCACCGCACTTGCGACAGAGTCCGCGTGCATGGTAGAGTAGGTAACATGGCCGGTACTCATCGCCTGGAAGAGGGTCAGTGCTTCCTTTCCACGGACCTCACCAACGATCAGATATTCGGGACGCTGTCGCAGCGCTGCTTTGAGGAGTTCATACATATCGATTTCCCCTTTCCCTGCGATGTCAAACGACTCGCGGGTGACACTTGGGATCCAGTTAGCATGGGGGAGTTTTAGTTCGCGGGTATCTTCAAGGGTAACAATCTTTGCTAGGGGCGGGATAAAGAGTGAGATTGCGTTGAGGGATGTCGTCTTACCAGAGGCGGTTCCACCGGCGAAGATACATGACTTCCCGTTCTCAACCGCCAGCCAGAGGAAAGCGATCGAGAGGGGGGAGAAAGTACCCCCCTCAATCAGATCGGTCGGGGTGATGGGTACCTCTTTGAACTTACGTATCGTAAAAGTTGAGCCATGGGCGGTTACTTCTGTTCCAAGGGTCATCTGGATACGTGATCCGTCAGACATGGTGGCGTCGAGCATCGGTTCAGCGACTGATATGTGCTTTCCTGCACGTTGAGCCAGTTTTGTCACAAATGAATCAAGATCATAGGTATTATCATACTTCAGACCAGTCTCCATTGACTCATATTTTGAGTGGTATACGAACAGAAACCTCTCGACACCGTCACATGAGATATCCTCGATGAAGGGGTCATGCATGATTGCATCAACCATCCCGTTTCCAAGAAAGTCCTTATGGAGCTGGTAATGGATCTTTGCATAGGTCCTTGGATCAAGATGAATTGCGTAATCTATAAAGACTTCATTCATCATCTCTTCGAGGAGATCAGCAGCCATATCTCTCGCGATCTGACGGGTATTCACATTCACCCGCTCAAAGATTCCTTTTTTCAGTTCACCCAGGAGTTTCTTCTCTGAATCGGTATATGTTGGCTCTACGACATCGTAGAGATACTCATGGTTTTTGTAGTTGTAGGTGATGCGTATGTATGCATATGGGGCATTGACCGGATAGAACTCGATCTCTTCTACCCCTTGAGGGGGGGTGTATATGAGTTCAACCAATGGGCCATGGATCTCCGGGTCATATTGGTCGCGCTTATTCTTTGGCTTAATTGAGATAAGCCGTTTCAGGAATCCGGGTTCTTTCTGTTCTGGTTTCCCGGGCGTTTCTTGTCCTTTCCCTTCTTTTATATCCGGGCTTTCGGTAAGGATATCCTCATCTGGCTCTATGGTCTGTGATTTTTGTCCGAATTTGCGTATTGTGAAACCCTTTTTCAGGGATTTGGAATCAGGTTTTAAGGAAGTTGGGGAAACGTCAGTTTCTGGTAACCCGGCATGAGGGGCCACTTTCTTCAGCCGTGAGATTATCTTTGGCCCCTGCGTCATATCGCTGGCTGTCCCCGGCTCTATCTCCTGGACATCTGTCTGTTTGACTAACTTTGGTTTCTTTGAGCCGATCTTGATTTTTAGCGCCATCTTTCATGCCTGGAACGTGGGTCGCGTCTCAATCCCTGGGTTTTTGTTTGTTGCATCAAACAGGCCTCCATCTGAATGAGTCAGGCCCACGCATACTGATGTAATATCTAATTACAAAGGCTGAAATATAATAATACCGTATTTGAGCCTTGAAGGTGGGGGTGATGGTATATTACAGGAGAGACCAGTACACAGCAACCAGTGATCCGTGCATATAAAGGGAAGAGTTCAACTGGGATAAACGGGCTCGATCTTGCCCTGGAAGGTGGGTTTACTCCTGGGTGCTCCATCCTCGTTATTGGTTCTGCTACCTCAGGTATTGATCGCTTTGCACGGCAGTTCTGGTCTGTCTCGCGTGAAACCCGTGATTTATTCATGCTTGATGGGTTTATTGAAGAAGGGATGATATCTGCACGAGCTCTACCGGCTCCCGAGATACTTCGTGGTGTTGAGGGGAAGGGGATGGTAGTTGATTCTCTTTCCACCTTGATCATGAAGGATGGTATCGATCAGGTTCTTGCCGGTGTGGTGTCTTGCAGGTTGACTGTGCAGAATGCAAAGGATCATGCATTTTTCACGCTTTATCGTGGACTACATGCGCCATATAATGAAATCCTGCTCATTAGGTTTTGTGATGTTGTCATCGAACTCCATGAGGAACTTCGGGGAAATGAGATAATCAGGGCGCTTGAGATCAAAAAAATATCCGGAATGCAACCACCCGGGCGATTACTTCCCTTTATCGTGACCGAGAAGGGCATCGAGCTCTCAACAACCTCAAGAGTCGTGTAGATCTCTCAATTTTGTTGAGGGATGTCACACTCTCCCTGCTTCATTTTCCAATATAAGATAAAACTACAGCCAGTCTAATTTTTTTGCCTGTCTGATAGGCCGTGATTCTTCTCTCTCTTTCTCCTTCTGGGTGAAACGGGTGTTTATATCAGCAAAATCGATGAGATCATCTTTCTTATCGATCATTCGTTCCTCCGCAAGAATGATCTGGGTAGTGACTGGTTGCGATATCGTCATATCAGGAGTGGGTGAAGTTGTTTTTAGTGTAGAGGGTTTATAATCCTCCTCATCTTCAGCCAGGGTATCTCCTTCTTCGTTCTTCTCACGTAAGAGTAAAAAATCGATGAATGCTTCTGCTGCACCCTTTCCGGCAGGGCTGAGTCTTGTAAATTTCTCCTCGATGCACGTCACGGTGTAATCAACTCCGGAATGATGCAGTCAGCGAGAGTACCCGGCAGGCATGTTCAACAAGAGATGTAAAAAGGTACCCCTCTTCCAGGGTTTTTCCTGCTGCAAACGTTCCATGCCCCCGGGCAATACATACCGGAGCCAGAGCGAGACACTCAGCGATATCATCTGCGAGCTCCTGGGTTCCCGGTTCTCCATGGGCAATTGGAATTAATGGACAGAACATTTTCCCCTCACTATCAAGTGGCACCACCTCATCGAGAACGAGTGATGCTGCTACCGCGTACGGAGGATGGGCATGGACGATGGCGCGGTGACGGGTACCCTGGTACACTGACCGGTGAACCCGCCACTCACTCGATGCTACCGGTGGAACCTCACCAAAAATTGGCACATACACTGGTTCTCCGGGTTCATCCAGATATGAACTGGTCCGGGTGATAAAAAACCCTTCTTCACACACCCGTGTGCTCATATTCCCAAAGTTCCCCCCGATCAGGTGCTCTGCTACCAGCCTCCGACCTTCTTTTATGAACTCTGCCGCAATCTGTTCAGCAATCTCCACTATCTCACTCCGACCGTCAGACGAATCTGATTCCCACATCCTTCATTCGGTTACACTTTGCGATATTGTTCAGAAGTGGCGTTAAACCCTCTACTACTGAGGATATTGCGAGTGGACCGGCATCATACGATTTCAGGTGTGATATCTGGTCAATCATCGCCATAACAATCTGCTTTGATTCTGCATCATCACCGCAGACAGCAACCGAGTACTCGAGTTCCACATCAATATCGCGCCATCGGTTTCCTGCGATATTGTTAAAAGCAACACACAAACGGGCAGAATCCGGAAGAAGGGTCTTTAGATGAAGGGCAGCTGATCCCTCTGCAGGGGGCACGTATGCAAAAAACTCCCCTTTCTCCATTGGATTGATTGGGCTGATCACGATCTTCCCTTCAAACCCAATGAGGCCACTCATTGTGGCATCAAGGTGTTTGTATGGGATGGCAAGGATGATCACATCAGCCTTAATTACGGCCTCCTGATTAGACATGCACTCGATTTTGCAGGGCATACTCCGGGAACCAGCCTCTTTTAAGCAGGCCTCGCCAGTGCACTCTGCCTTGCTTTCATCACGTGAACCTATCAGTACCTCATAAATACATGAGAGGCGCATCGCCATGCCCTCCCCAATCTTCCCTGTTCCTCCGACGATCCCGATCTTCACGTTATTCCACCAGGGGTTTGAGCACCGATGCCAGGGTTTGTGCATCAGCAACTCCCTGGATTTTCTGAATCAGAACACCGTCCTTCTCGATAATTATCGTTGGAACGACTGAAATATGATATTTTTGTGCCTCTGCCATATGCTCATCAACATTGAGTTTCTTGATCTCAACGCTGTCGCCCATCATGGTCTTCAACTCTTCAATAATTGGACCCATCCGCTTGCATGGACCGCACCACTCTGCAAAAAAGTCGATAAGGATCGGTTTTCCCATAATAATTACCTAATCAGAAAATGCGTTAAAAAAACAGATAAAAGTATGGTATCGGTTATTTGGAGAGGATCGCCATAATAATCCGGCCATATGCAGGCCTGGTTACGGCGACCCCGACCAGAACGCCGAGTATTGTGATGATTGCAAACCCACGCAGGGATGAGAGATCCATAAGTGCGAGAGGTAACATGGCGATAAATACCGTTGCTGCTGATGCAACGATGATTCCAAGAGCCCGCTTGAGTCTCTTCAAGTACAGGTTTGGAGATGGCACCTTTCCTTCATGGAGAATTTCATCGGTGATGATAACGAGCTGATCGATACCAGTACCCAGCACTGCTATGAGCCCGGCTATCGTTGCCAGATCAAGCTGGAGGAAGAATGAGGTGATTGCAAGCAGGATGATGATCTCAGATGCGTTGATCAGGACCATTGGGAGCACAATTCCCGGTTCATGATATCTGAAGAAGATACTAATACCAACCGCAATGAGCGCGAATATTCCTGCGAGGAGACACCACATCTTGAACTGATCTCCAAGATCCGGAGATACCGATCCGGATCCCGCGATTTTAACTTCAACTGGCAGAGCGCCGTTCCGAAGGTGGATCTCGAGCATCTGTGCATCTTCTTTCCCGCTATTACCAACTCCTGTCGAAGCTATCAGTCTCGGGCTTGCCCTGGCCTGAAGTGTACCGGCGAGGTCAGCTGAGAGGGGGGCGCTGTACACTATCTTTCCATCAAGGGTCATCGCGAGATTGTGGTTTGCCGGATCTTTGACCGCATCATACTTGATTGCGGCCTGTCTGAACTGTTCTGCCCCTTCTGGACTGAGTACAAAGGAAACACCCCAGTTGTTACTGTTTGGCGGGTTTTGAGCCGGGTTTGCCACACTCTCAATAGAATCTCCAAACACGACATGTTCAGTCTGATTTCCTGTTGTAACAACCCGGATCTCAAACTTACCCTGCTTTCCAACGACTTCCTGAGCCTGGCTCATTGAGACCCC
>JAZDKH010000285.1:0-2567 GCA_043803325.1 Methanobacteriota archaeon
GTTCTGATACCTGCATCATCGGCCACTCTTCAAAGGCGTGACATGCAGCGGTGAAGTACTCATGAGCAGTCCGGGTACCTGGGCGGATTGATGCAATCTCATCACCAATGCAGTTGTGCGCGTCAACAAACCCAACGTGGGGTGTCATCCGATGTCCTTCACAGAGGATTGCATGTCCGATACAGAAGTCTAGATCTTCAGTTTTATCAGGCGAACGGGTGCTCACCATCAAGAGGGTATCTCCAATCCGTTGATAGAGGAGGGAGACAGTCCCTTCATATATTCTGGTTGACTGTCCGGCAACTCCGGTGTACTGAAGATCGTCTCTGGTCTTGTTCACCGCAACGACCATTTTCTCGATCTCTGACTCTGATACCAGATTGAAGTCATGTGTCGCGCACCCATGGGCTACCATCACCTCCTCGGCGAACTGATCCCGGAGTATAGCAGGGAGATTTCCCCCGCCTATCTCACCCATGGGCCCGGGGTGAACATTTGGTATCGTAAATATGAGATCACGCTTATCTGCTCTTTTAAAGAAGATGCTCACCTGGGGGACAAATGCCTCCTCTCCGATACCGCGGAAAAAGTCCTCCATACTTCGTGAGCCATCAGTCAGATGCGCGATGAATGCATTCAGGAATTCAAGCCCCCGTATCCTGAAAGCCCGGTTTAAGGGACGATCTATGAGCCATATAAGTCCGGCAAATCCAGAGCCAAAGAGGAGGAGGAGGACTGGGGCAAGAATCATAAAAGGTTCAGAAAAAATGAGCAGACCCCCGAGGTACGCAGTAAGACTCTGGATAATTGCAGGAAATACTACCCGTGGCATTCGGTAGTCAGCAATTGATACCAGTATCAGAAGTCGGAGCCCAAAGATGAACCCAATTGCTATTGCAAATATCAGTGCCAGAAATTCGCGCAGAACAATCAGGCCGAGGAGTGTGATGAGGCTTGAAAAGAGGGTGCATGATACGGCCAATAGGGCACTCCGATTCCATGTCATCTGCCGCCCAATCACCGTGATGAGCGGTCTCGTAGTTATCAGAGCAACAAGTCCGGGAATAATAAAACAGAGAACTCCAAAGTACCTGAAGTGAGGAGATAGTCTCCAGGAGAGAGCCTCCATAAGAAGACCGAGAAGGACCAGGATTACTATTGACTTCGGCCATCCCGGGGCGGTGAAGATATACCGGGACATCGACTCGATATTGACCGCACTTTCAGCCCTACCACGCTGCTCCATTATTTCTCCTATTCTGATCAGACTACTCGCGGCTCATCCGGGAGTGGGAGTGCTCCAAAATGGCTTTGATATCGTTCTAGCATCCGGGTCCAATCTGCGAGGGCAGTCTGACATCCGGCGACCTCTACCACAAACGAGGCAGTAACTGTCCCTACCTGTACTGCAGTGATGGGATCATATCCTTCAGCATAAGCCGTGAGAAACCCTGCGCGAAATCCGTCTCCTGCTCCGGTAGGATCCTGGCAAGCCACTGATACTGCCGGAATCCGAGTTTTTGTACCGTTGTGAGATACGATGCATCCCTCACCACTTCGCGTCTCTATTGCAAGGGGAACACGTGCAGTAAGCTTTTCACGGGTGGTATCAAGAGTTTTGCACATCCCATCGTACTCGTGCTGATTTGCGATCAGGATATCGATATTATCCATGATCACATTCAGGTGCTCCTGTGTATAGCGGTGGAGATCCTGCCCGGGATCAAAACTGGCAAAGGCAGCCTGCTCTGCCACCCTGACATTGAACTCCGGATCAGCAGTTGCCATATGAACAAACGAGAGGGACGGTGCCTTCGCGGTCTGAAAGATCTGTGATGCACCCCATTCAAAGAAGGTCATTTGAGCACCTGCCGGGTCAGTGAACATAAATGCAGTAGCAGTATTCGCTTCAGGAACAACAAAGAACCGTCTTTCGATTCCCAGTTGTTTCATCCACTTTTCATACTCACTTCCGGCAAAATCCCCGCCCACCGCGCTGATGAGGGCAGCCTTTCCCCCGAGAATTGCTATCCCTGCTGCGATGTTCGCAGCGCCCCCACCAAAGAAGACCTTCCGATCAAGAACCGTAGCAGAACTGTTGGGAAGAGGAAGATGGGATACCTGGCAGATGTGGTCGACTGCAGTATGGCCGACAACTTCAATCATACCTCCTCCACTTCCACAACCTCAAGGGGAACATCACCAAGCGCCTTCCCGATGACTGACTTCGCAATCCGACTGGCATGCTCTGATGAGTCAGCTTTGAACACCTTCATCTCCATACGCATCCCGACGAGGGCAGTGCGAGCGATAAGAAGGGTACAAGGAAGTTCTTCTTCACAATTCGGACAACCGATAACCCCGGCTTCGACCTCTACAAATTTGAGGGAAGGATTCAGACGTTTCCCTGCTTCACTGATCGCGATACCAATCGCATCATCAACCGACCTGACGTCTTTGATGATCCATGCTGATTCCAGCACTACCAGAAAATCTGTCATAATTTTTAATTTTGAACGAATGGGTATCTTTCGTTACCATCCATCCTGATGAATATGTTCGTGGAT
>JAZDKH010000286.1:0-3438 GCA_043803325.1 Methanobacteriota archaeon
TGTTTTGCAGATCGTTGGATGATTGAATCAAGGAATTGTCTGATTTGGACAAATGGGTGTATCTCTCTCCTCGGGTTATCATCTTCGATACGGATCTCATCTTCCGATATTGCACTGATATGTCCCGGATACCAGTTTCGAATCTCAATCACTAAAAGACCAAGATTCGGACTGATTATGATAAAATCTGGTCTCTGTGGATTGATAAGGGGTTCATAGTAGATGAGGTAGTCATCCGGCAGGTTTCGCAAACCCGAAAATATTCGTTGAATCCCTTTTGATATTGTTGAGGGAATTTTTTCGGGAATGATAATCGCCAGATACCTCACCTCTGAGAATGACGTACTATCTCCCTAAGAATATTAAGGAGTACCTACTGAACACTATTATTATTATTGTACGATGAAAATTTACTTCCCTTCTCTGCCTGAATAATTAATGAAGAATTATGTGATAGGATGCATATTCTAAATATTTAAGTTTCTTTTAGAAAAGGGGGAGCATTCAGTTTTTTTTCTCATCTAACATATTCTGCGCTCTGAAAAAATAGATTCTCGTGCAGTCTCAACATCTTTCTATAGGCTTATTCGGGATGTGGTGTTGGAACTGCCTGAAGGTACATCTTATAGTAATCCTCAAAATAATCAGCCTTTTCTAAACTGGCTATCTCAAGGGGAGAAGCCCAGCGATATTCTTCATGTTCAGAACTTATGGCAAGTCCACCACTGGCAATAGAGCCGATCATGACCAGATGGACGATACGCCAGTCATCCGTCTCCTGCATCGCAGTTCCGGCTGCTGTATGGATGACCACCTGAAAACCGGTCTCTTCAGATACTTCACGTTTCAGGGCTGAATCAAAGGATTCATCCTGGTCGATCTTTCCCCCAGGTAATTCCCATTTGCCTGGATTCGTATTTGACTGTTTTGACCGTTTCAATACCAGAATATGTCCATGTTGATCGAAAAGAACAATTCTTACTGAGAGGGCAAATGATTTCGGTGTCATAAGACCAGATAATTAGTTTGTACTATGTGGATTTGATCCATTTTTTATCAACCTCAATTCAATTATCAGATCTGGCTCCCCGGGTTAAATGATAGGAATAGGGTTCATGGAATAATCCGTGTTTACTGATCCTATTCCTGGAGCCATTTCTAATGGTATCATTAATGAAAAAGATGCAGAACTAATTAAATTATATCTTTTTGAACGGGGTGCTTCTCGTAATCTCAAACCATGAGTTATCTCATATCTTTCAGGATGAGTATCTGCTCGAACTCTTGCCGGTTTCGCAGCTGACATCTCAACCATTCTCGTGACCACTGCGTTCGGTACCGCGATGGGGAGAACCCCATCCCATGACAACTCAGCGGATAGGTTCTCAGTTGCGATCAAGGGTAATTACACCAACAGTTAAAATTCACCGTCACCGTACAGCGGAATTCAATCTTAATTTCAAAGTATAAAAAAATTGAATATTGTTCCACCGGGAATTACCATCTCAATTTCCCGGTTATATGCAAATCTGTTGTTTCGAAACCTTATCAATAACGCGGTCAAATTCAATTATACACGAGGAACTGTATCGATTAATGAATTGGTCATGAAATTAGGCATATCTGCTGAAATCCGGATTAATTCATGAGTTCATCCTGATCTAGTATAATGAACATGGTTCCCCATCCTGAATCCTTAAAAACGTATTGATTACAAGGTTGAGCGAAATTGGAATCGTTTCATCTCAGAGCTCAAGGAATTGGAAACTGATGAGATTTCATCAAAAACCATTACAATCTGATCAATTACCGCAAGGACTTCCTCGCCGGCTGATGCTGAGTGTATTGCAGCTTCTGAAGTACTCGTAACCCGTCTTTCCATATCAGAAATGTTCATATTAATTACTTCAAATCCTTGTGATTCTTTCTGCATCGATGTAAGGACTGATTTCATACTTAATGCAACATCCTCTACTGATCTGGTTAACTCATGAAAACCAGTAAGCATTCCTGAAAGAGCAGTATTTCCAAGGTTTACCGCTACCCCTGCTTCAGCCATAACGTTGGTCGCTTCCTGGGTCTTTATTTGAAGATCACTGATCATTTCGCTAATATTTTCAGCTGATTTGCGGGATTCCATAGCCAGGGATTTAACTTCACTTGCTACGACAGCAAATCCTCTCCCTGCTTCTCCAGCCCTGGCAGCTTCTATGGCTGCATTCAGGGCCAGAAGATTTGTCTGATTAGAGATGTCGGAAATTACCCTGATTATCTTTCCGATATCTGTCATCCGGCTACTTATTTCCGTGATAATTTTCTCAACATGACTGCTTGTCTCAGTGATGCTATCCATCCCCCTTTCTGCATCACTGGCATGGGAAATTCCTTTTTGTGCCAGGACAAAGGCCTCTTCTATGGTAACTCTCATTTTTTCTGTATCCGAAGATGCAGTATCAGACAGGGAAGTAAGATCAGACATGGTTGCAAGAACCTGACTCATTCCTTCCTGGCTCTTTTCTGCCAGATTTTTAGTCTCTTCTGCATCTTTAACAATAAGGTTTGCACCATAGTTAATATCGTTGATACCTGATGAGGCGAGTTGTGCATGCTCATAAAGGAGTTCTAGTTGATCTCGAAGATTTGAAAAAATATGAGAGATTTCAGATCCGATTTGATTCAGTGACTGGACAAGCGGGACTATATCACCCTGTATCTTAACTGATGCGTCAGATTCAACAGAAAAATCCCCAGATGAATAATGATGGGCAACATCGGAGACCATTTGAATCACCGAGTTCAATTCTGTTCCAAGGTTATTTAGTCCGTTTCTTAGCGTCCTAAATTCCCCTGCGATCTCCATCTTCTCATCAAATCGCTCTCTGAAATTGCACCTGGAATACTCATCGGTGACCCGCATTGCCTCCCTGAGTGGATTAATTATTACATCAAGAGTCTGGTTCATCCCATCAACAAGCTGTCTGTGTCTGCCGGTGAAACGCTCCGGATCAATTCGGCTGTCCAGATCTCCTTTCCGTGTTTGTGTAATTAATTTTGTTACTTCATGTATTGCTTCATCATCCTGGGTACGATCGATATAATAAGTGATAGCTGATTCAAATCTTCCTTCATTATCAAAATGTGGAACATATTTATATTCAAGAGATTTTTCCATTGAAGGGAATTTGACCCTGATTCTTCCCATTGCTTGTGAATGAGAACGTATCGCTTCTTTCATCGAAGTTCCTTGCCGGGATATGACCGTAAAGTCTGATAATTTCATTTGAAGCAGATGATCCCGTCGGAGCGAAGAGAGATTGATAAATGCCTCATTTACTTTGATTATATGGTAGGCTGAATCAACGATAAATATCGCAATTGGAGCACTATCAATTATTGATTCTGATTTATCTTGTAAAGAATCAGACTTAACTTCTGTTT
>JAZDKH010000287.1:0-5930 GCA_043803325.1 Methanobacteriota archaeon
TTTATCATAGGACTGCTCCTGTTCGTTTTTGCCCTCCTCACCTTGACCGCGGTGTGATCGATCAACCGGGTTTCCTTTTTTTGAATTCCACTATTACCCCCGTCTCCGATCCTGCATATCCTCACTCATCCGGATAAGGATAGAGTAAATCTCCCTGACAGGATAGGAATCCAGTCCAAGTGCTTCAGCCTGAATTCCGACCCCGGAGAGCACCACATCTGCCCGCTCCGAATCTCTGGTCGGAAGACCGAGAACATCTTTCTCTTCTGCAATTTTGAGAGCAATATCCATCCGCGCTCTGAAAAGCTGAAGTATCTCCTGATCAACTGCCTCTATCTCTCCCCTGAGTTCCTGAAGCGTCATTTCGTAGTACAGGTATCAATCAGTGAGAAATAAGATCACCGAATCACTGGTCACATACTACATAAGAAATCCTTATAGATGCCCGCTTTTTTTTAGGCCAGATAACGAACCTGATATCCATGCATATCTGGGAACAGATTCCTCAGAGAGAGCGCAGGGATCTCCTGATTGCCTGGCTCGCACTCTCAGCGGCCTTTACCGTAGCGATGATAGGGACCAGCAGGCTGGTACCCCAACTGATACTTGAAATGTTCTTTATTTCAGCGGTAACCGCCGGGATAGCCTTCATCGTTCATGAGATGGCACATAAATTCACTGCCATGAGATACGGATTCTGGGCAGAGTTCCAGATGAATCCTACCATGCTTGTCGTTGCAGTTGCAGTCGCCGCACTCGCCCATGTTGTCTTTGCTGCACCGGGAGCAACGATGATCTATGGAACTCATATCTCTCGTGAGGAGAATGGAAAGATCTCCCTTTCAGGTCCACTTAGCAATCTTATCCTTATCATCCCATTTGCAATCCTGATGTTCATCGGAATAAACGCAGGATTTTTTGAACTCGCATTAGTTGGGATCATGGGGATCCGAATCAATGCAATGATCGCGGCCTTTAACCTCCTGCCCCTTGGCCCGCTTGACGGAGTAAAGATCCTCTCTTGGAATACACCGGTATATATTGGAGTCGTTCTGGTTGCTTTCGGAGTTCTCTTTTCAGCCCTGAACTTCAACTTATCTGGTTCTCTCATCTCCTAACTTTTTTATATAACCAGAGGTAATACCCGGGCTTACTATCCTTCAGGTATCCGATTAAACCATATAAACACCAACTATCTGGAATGAAGGTTGTCGCATTCTCAGGAAGTCCACGTACCGGAGGGAACACTGAACGAATGATTCAGCGGATATTCTCCATCCTTGAAGAAGAGGGTATTGAGACTGAACTTATCCAGATCGGGGAAAAACCACTGCGAGGCTGCAATGCCTGTATGAAATGCTATGAGAATAAAGATGAAACCTGCGTAATTGATACTGATAATCTGAACGAATATGTCAGAAAGATGACAGAGGCTGATGCCATCCTTCTCGGTTCACCTACATACTTTGCAGATGTAACCGCAGAGATGAAAGCATTCATTGATCGCTGCGGAATGATAGCGAAAGCAAATGGTGATCTCTTCCAGCGAAAAGTAGGTGCAGCAGTAGTCTCCGCGCGACGTAGTGGAGCAATCCATGCCTTCGACACCATGAATCACTTCTTCCTCATATCACAGATGATCGTCCCGGGATCTTCCTATTGGAATATAGGGATAGGCAGAGCACCAGGAGAGGTGGAAGATGATGGAGAGGGAATGATAACGATGGAGATCCTTGCGAACAATATTGCCTGGCTCCTGAAGAAGATTCACCAGAAATAAAACCTTTTTCACAACTCTGCCGGCAATCATATCCACTGTGAGGACAAAAAAATGAGAGGAGCCCTCTATGGTACTGGAAGAAGAGATCTATTTTTCAACACAGGATATCGCCAAGGAATTTGTCAAGATGCTGAAAGAACAAGATGTTTCCGCGCAAATTCGGCAGAAGGCAAATCTTGACATCAGGCTGATGCTCAGTGGCACGTATACCAATCTTATCGCAATGCTGATCGAGTCTATCGAAGATGATGATGCAAGTGATGAGGAGATTGAGATCTATACCCAGACGCAGACACATCTCACATCTCAACGTGATCTCATTGCTGAAGCATTTGTAAAATATCAGATAGGGGACCGAATCGGTTCCGGGGTGATGGATATCGTTACCGGAGACCGGACCCTTGAAGGTGATGAGAATGAGGACGATCTTGAGGACATTATTGAAGAAATATATCTGACCCGTCTGCTTCACCTCAATGATCTCATCGAACTCGGGGAATCGTGCCTTACCCTTGCAAAGACCATCGAACCGGATCAGGCCACCCTCACGATATTTGCAGATGAACTCCCGATGATAGAGGATGAGATGCTCGCCAGGCATACCATCACCAGCACCATAACCGCAGGCGATGATGAAGAATGGATGGTCACAATTGGATCTGAATTCGTATTTCTCGAAGATCTCACCCCGGTTGAAGAGTTTCTTGAAGAATACGAGATACCAGAGGAAGAAGGAGCAATCTTCTTCCCAAAAATACAGATGAAACAACTCATCGTGTCAAGGATCCTCGCCATGGTTCGGGAAGGGGGAAAAGTATCACGCGAAGATATCATCGAAGAGTTTGCAGAGCAGGATATTGAGACAAAAGAAGGAGGTTCATTAATCTCTCTCAATTTAAGCAAGTCCTACATTGATGCGGTCCTTGATGATCTGAAAAAGGCCGGTATCCTGAAAGGAAAGGATCAGAAACTCAGGATTGCTATCTGATCTCATACCTCCTTTTTTTGTTCAGACTTCCATTCTCCTGATAGAAGATATTGAGGATTAAAGAGAGCGGTTAACCGAAAAACAATATCCTGTGACTTTTCTTCGTCAATAATAGTACTGATCATATCTTCAAAATCAATCCAGACTACCTCGTCGTCCCCTGCCACATAATTTCGGCTGGACTGGCCGAGGAAGCCTGATAATGAGAAAGAAAAGAAACCATCCATAAAATTATTCTGAACCTCGTCTCCAGACTGCGCCAGACGAGAGATGCGATCATCAGGAATCTCCATAATCCCATAGACTTCATCCACCACCATCCCAAATCTGGTCGATGTATCTGTTTCAGGGACAAAGACGATCACCTTCTTCTTCACTCCCTCACCAGTGAGAGGGATAATTAACCTGATATCAATCACCTTGACAACATCATTTCTCAGGTTAAAGATGCCAGGTATGTACTCCGGGGCGTTTGGCAGCGGAGTTTTCTGCTGGTCTGGCACTATCTCTCTGATGAATGAGACGTGCGTCGCATAGATGCCCTCCCCGAGTGAGAAGAGGAGTAGCCGGTGAAACTGATCAGTTAAGCCCATAATCCCACTGCCTCATCCCTCATCCTGGCACGAAGACTGACCGCACCGATAAGGAATTATCTGAGTTTCGCCACCGGTGTGGATAGAGCTTTTGATACAGAGTTGAAAGAGGCCGGGTACCCCTGATACCAATGTGAAAGGAAGATATCAATACGGGGGAGATACACAGATGAGAGCATACGTCTCCCTGAATTTCAGGGGACAGGGGAAACCATGGAAGAGATCCTCACTCTGGTGGAGATACAGCTTGGGAGAGATCATTACCTGATCGACGGCGATATCATCGATAAGTTCATTCTTCCGCTTGAAGCAACGGAGGTGCACTATGCACCCCCTTATATTGAAGGAATGGTCAGGTGGAATGAGGAGATGATACCAGAAATAAATGTTACTCCACTCCTCGGGATGACCAAAGCAGAAGAAGCAGAGCAAAGGAGGACCATGATCATCCCTGCCGGAAAGGTTGCAGACACGGCATTGGCTGTCTCAGTGGACGGAGTTAATCAGGTCAGAAAGATCAATCGGACAGAAGTTATGCCCATTGACATCTCTTCCTGCCAGGGAATCGAGGATTATGTCAAGGGGATTGTTCGGCTTGGGGAGCGGGATGATGAGGAAGGAGAGCAACTCGTCCTCCTCTATTTAAACATGGAAAAGATGTTGCAGGGACTTCTGAAAGGGAGGGTGGCACGCCCGGTGCCTGACTTCTATGTCTGGCGTTGGGATACTGCAACAGGCAGTCCTGCAGAATAAAGAGCCATCCCGGATCAGGAAGTTGAAAAACCCGCTCACTCCTTTTTTTACCGGTCAGATCAAACGTATATCCAATGGTCTGGACTGCTCTATCGCTTGATACCTGGCTCTCACGCCAACAGGCTACCCTCACCGGTGCCTCCGATGTTGCTCAGACAATCATTGATGAGGTCGCAGCAGGAGGAGATAATGCCATATACAACCTCTGCGAGCGGCTCGACAAGATCCGGCCAACGGCTCTTTTGGTATCTGATGATGAGATCGATGCTGCATACGAATCAGAAGATCCTGAGGTCGTCGAAGCGTTAATTGAAGCCTATGCACGGATTAGCACATTCCACGAATCACAACGGCAACAGGATCTCTGGCTTACCGAAAGCGGTGCCGGAATCACGCTCGGGGTGAAGACAACCCCCCTGAACAGGGTGGGAATGTACGTACCGGGAGGACGCGCAGCATATCCATCTACCGTGCTGATGTGCGCAATTCCAGCGCAGGTTGCCGGAGTGAAGGAGATCGTCTGTTGCACGCCGCCACCAGCGAATCCACTGACCCTCATCGCAGCCGATATCGCCGGAGTGGATGAAATCTACACAATCGGAGGAGCTCAGGCAATAGCGGCAATGGCTATCGGAACGCCAACTATTCGACCGGTCGAGAAGATCGTCGGGCCAGGGAATGCATATGTCACAGCCGCAAAGATGCTCCTCCGGGGGAAAGTCGAGATAGATTTCCCTGCAGGACCATCCGAGATCGCAATCATCGCCGACCATACAGCACGAGCTGATTTCATCGCATCTGACATCCTTGCCCAGTCAGAACATGATCCACTGGCAGCATCAGTTCTCATAACTACTGACCCTGATCTTCCGGATCAGGTGAATCAATGGATAGAACGTCTGATTGAGAATGCACCTCGCAGAGATATCATCAGGCAGGCTCTCAACCAGTCAGGGTATCTCATTGTAGAGACATTAGAGAGAGCAATCGAAACAGCAGACCGGATCGCACCAGAACACCTTTCTATCCAGGTTCAGGATGCATTCCCGGTTCTGAATCAGATAAAAAATGCAGGCTCAATATTCGTAGGTCCTTACGCACCAGTTGCCTGTGGTGACTATGCGTCAGGGACAAATCATGTGCTCCCAACTGCTGGAAATGCGCGCATCTACTCAGGACTCAATGTTGCTCATTTTACCAAGACATCAACAGTACAGATCATCACCCGTGAGGGGATCGAAACCATCGGAGATATTGTAGAGACTATTGCTACTGCTGAGGGCCTTTTTGCGCACGCTGCTTCGACAAGAATTCGCAGAGAAGAGAGAAAGAGAGAGATCTGAACCTGAAGATCTGCACAAGGAATCTCATTTCATTGGCGCCTGCACCCTGATCCTACACTTATTCACCTTATAAGAAGCCTAGTCGCAGGCGTACAAGTGTCATAAACATGGAGAAGGCATCTGAGGTCTGCAATCGGGAGTCCCCGGTGTCATTCCATATTACCGGCACTTCAATGATATCGCACCCATTTCTCTTCATGTGCCAAAGGAGTTCAACATCAAACTCGAAGCCTTTTGCACGGAGATCTGGCAATATCCGGAGTAATATGTCTCTTCGAAAAAATTTTGCACCGCACTGAGTGTCATAGTACCGCAGGCCGAATAGTGCCCGGATAATCAGATTAAATATCCTGCTCTGGAGGCGCCTAATGAGTGGTTGGTGAGTTTCTACTGAAGAACCCGGCATATGCCGGGAACCAATTATCCCGTCATGGTCATTTAGGAGAGTAAGCAGTCGGGACATTTCAGAAAAG
>JAZDKH010000288.1:0-6613 GCA_043803325.1 Methanobacteriota archaeon
CTTCCCCGGGACTCCACACTCCCGAATACGCAGACCGGTGATGGCGAGTATCTCCCTCACGAGGAAGAGACCAAGCCCGGTGTTTTTTCCGAAGCCTCGTTCGAAAATTTTTTCTTTCTCTTCTATTAGCAGACCATCACCATCATCTTCGCATATCATGATATAATCACCCTTGCGTATCATAACAGAAAACCGGATGGTAGTAATCTTCCCACCGTACCGAACTGCGTTGTCTATCAGGTTGTAACAGACCTTGACAATCAGCGGGTCGGCAAATATCTCTGTATCAGTTGGGAGATCATTTTCGATGGTGATCTGTCCGAGCGGCGCTTGTTTTGCCGCAATTTCTACAAGTGTGTGACAGTTCTGCCAGGTTGGGGCATAGATACCAATGTCCTCGTACTCCTTGGTGAACTTGATCATGGATGAGATCCGCTGCGCTGCAGTCGAAATCTTTAGGAGATAGTCATTATGAGAGGTATTGAATGGTAAATTTTCGAGTATTTCGAGATACCCCATCAAAGAGGTTAGTTGATTGTTGATGTCATGCCGGGTGATACTGGAGAGGAGGCTCATATTCTTATTCGCTGAAGCGAGGGCATGTTCCGTCTGTTTATACTCGGTGATATCGCGGCCTACTGACTGATATTCCTTCAGAATGCCGTTGTTATCAAATATTGCCCGATCACTCCATCGTTGCCATTTAATGCTACCGTCAGACATGATAATCCGTTGATCAACATTTGCAACCGGATGCTCCTGGGTTAATGATGCCATATGCCGGGATACAATCTCCCGGTCATCTGGATGGAGTACCGGTTTGAACCGGTGCCCGATGATATCCTCACGTTTCATATCAAAATATCGGCAATATGCATCGTTGACAAAGATGTGTGTGCCATCCGGAAGGAACCGGCAGATAAGCTCGGTCTGGTCCTCGACAACATTGCGATATTTTCGCTCGCTCTCTGCGAGTAATTCTTCTGCCTGCTTCCGATCAGAGATGTCACGAATGGATTCAATGCCTCCCTTAAGATTTCCCGAAGTATCATAGAGCGGGGATGCCGTAAACCAGAGATAGGCACCCTTGCCATTATTAAAATATGGGGTGAAAATCTCGGAGTACAAGTAACTCCCTTTTCGAGATAATGCCGGATACTTTTGAGCAACTACCGGGTTATCATGAAGGATAAGATCGACCAGAATCGGACGCCGTTTATGATAGAACGGGAGGGCATATTCATAATTCCCTTTCCCGATCATATGTTCTGAAGGGATCCCTGTCATCTCCTCGATGGCACGGTTCCATGCGACAACGGTTCCTTCCAGATTAATAACCATCGTTGCATCAGGAAGTAAATTAATAATATCAGAAAGTTCCCTCTTTGATTCACGAAGTTCCAGTTCTTGTCGGGTGAGTTCATCTATATTGGCTCGAAGTTCCTCTTCGGTTGAAGTAATCTCTTCAAACGCGGTATGGAGTTCTTCATTCCTCCTCAGGAGTTCCTCTTCGGTTCTCATCCGTTCAATCGTACTACCCAGTTCCCTTCCGATAGAGATGAGTGTCTGTTTTTCTTCGTTATCAATTACATGTCGTCTCGTGCTGACGATATTAAGCGCTCCGATTGTCTTTTCTTTTGAGAGCAAAGGGATACTGGCAATCGATAAAAAACCATACCTCTTTGATCGCTCTGGAGCTATCTGTGCATAATTATCGGTGATAATTGGTTTGTTATGAACAAACAGCGTATCGTAGGGTTTTTTATCAATTGATATCGTCTTAATTTCAGCAAGGAGATCAGGGGGGAGATTTTTAGATTGGACAACATCTGCGGTTCGTGTGGAATGGTCCACCAGATAAATCCCCCCGGCATCGAAATCCATCAGATGTAATAATTTATCCAGGATATTTTCAAGGAGCTGCGGTAGATCAGCTGCCCTGTTTGCGGAAGTGATGATATCATTAAGGACAGAAAGTGTAGTTGTCTGGAGTTTCAATATTTCCTCTGTTCGCCTGCGTTCAGTAAGATCAAGACCGCAGGCGTAATTCTTCTCTCCCAAGGTAATAAAATCCCATGAAATATGTTTCTTAGAACCATCCTTGCAGGTTACCACTACTTCCATGGGTTCAATGGGAGACTGGGAATCAATCGCTCGCTGAACCCGTTGGGTCCATTCTTTTGATATTTGATCCCGATATTGTTCATCGGGAAAAGCCAGTGGCCACCATTGTTCGACGGTAGGGATATCTTCTAAAGAATACCCAAATAGGGAGACGAATTTGGGGTTTATATACTCGCATTTCTGTTCAACTCCCACCGACAAGGAGGCGGCCACCGGGATGGTTTCAACCATCGCCCTAAATTTTTCTTCGTTCTCACGGAGAACCTGTTCCTGCCTGGATAGTTTATTAAGGTTAATTCGAAGTTCCTCTTCTGTCGCTGCAATCTGTTCGTATGCCGCCTGCAATTCTAAGTTTTTTCTTACCAGATTCTGTTCAGTACGTCTTCTGGATACAGCAGTTTGAATCTTGTTAGAGAGTTCTGCAAACTGTGATTTTTGTTCGCCACCTTTCTGAAGGTAAAAGTCAGCACCATTATTGAGGGCTTCAATGACTATTTCTTCCCTACCTCGCCCAGTGAAGAGGATGAATGGCGTCGAATTACCCTTAGCTTTCAGATACTTAAGAAATGCAATCCCATCCATACCGGGCATCTGGTAATCAGAAATGATTATATCAAATAGATTCTCTTTGAGCAGAGCGATCGCTTCTGTAGCTCCGGGAACTGGAATAACCTGGAAATCTCCGATGCGTTCAAGGTATATTTTTCCAAGATTGAGGAGATCAATCTCATCGTCTACATAAAGAACTAGGATTTTTTCGGTCATTTTCCATACTCTCCTCGCATCTGATACTTTCCAGTCGGGACCGATATCTCAAACCTGGCGCCTTTGCCCTGGATTCCGCACTCTCGAATAGAGATCCCGGTTATCGAGAGGATCTCTCTTGCAAGGAAAAGTCCAATTCCGGTATGCTTTCCATACCCATGATTAAATATAGACTCTTTTTCTCCTTGTGAAATACCTCCCCCGTCATCTTCAAAGGTAATTATTAGTGCATCATCAATATTACTACTGGAGATCTGAATTTTCGTGAGATTCTTTCCATGACGAACAGCATTCTCGAGAAGGATGGTGAAGACTTTCCTGATAATGGGATCAACATAGACTTCAAGTTCCTCTGGAATTTTATTTTCTGTCACAACATTTCCAAGGGAGACTTCACTCTTGGCGGATTCTACAAGGGTATAGAGTCGTTGCCATCTACTCGATACGATTCCAAAGTTCTCATACTCCCTGGTAAATCCGATAGTCTTCTCAATCCGCTTACCTGCTTGCTGAGCATTTGAAAGATACTCATGGATTTTTTCGAGGTCTTCCGATTGTAAAGCCAGATTTTGGAAGAGATCTACAGTAGAGAGTTGATTAAGGATATCATGCCGGGTGAGCCCGGTAAGAAGCCGAAATTTCTGATTTGATTCACGTAATGCTTCTTCCGCCTGTTTCCGCTCCGTAATATCAATTAGAAAGCTCAGTGTGGCAGGACTCCCTTCCCATTCGATAGCAACCGCACTTATCTCAACCCAGGTAATAGTTTCATCCTTTCTCACCAGACGGAATGAGTACCGTGGCGGGGGATTATCTCCGGCTACTCGTCTCCGATGCATATCCACAACCATGGCCCGATCATCAGGATGAATGAAGGTTGGAAATGGATGAGACAGGAGTTCTTCCTGCGAATACCCGGTGAGTTCAACCATCCGTGGATTGATCAGCTGCAACATCCCATTTTGTGCTACCCCAATCGCATCATTAGCATATTCCACGAGCTGCCGGTACCTGGCTTCACTGGTTCGGAGTGCTTTTTCAATCTGTTTCCGTTGTGTAATGTCTTCATGCACCGATATCCAGACCTCGCCGTACATATGATGGTGGAATGTTGAGACATTGGCATGACACCAGAACAGGGTACCATCCTTTCTGATATTCTGAACTTCTCCGCTCCAGCTCCCTGATTGTATAAGACTATTAATAATTTCATTGGCGATGATCTCGGGGCTTGTCTCGCCGGGTGCATTCACGCTGCTGATATTTCTCCCGGTAAGCTCGGTTGCCTCATAACCGAACATCTGCTCAAAGCGTGGGTTTGCATATACAATTACCCCGTCACTGGCGGTGATCATGACTACACTTTCAGCCATGTTCTGCACGATCTGACTGTGAAGCTGGAGTTCCTCCTCTGTCCTCTTGCGTTCGGTTATATCTTCTGCAAAACCGGTGATGCGATAGACGACTCCATCTTTATTAAATACCGGGAAGTTTTTAGAATGAATCCAGCGGATCCTCCCGTCCGGCTGGATAATCCGGAATTCCATATTGATGTAGACATTTTCTTCCCGCTCTTTTCGTATCGCTTCTTGAACTGTCGCACGATCATCTGGGTGGATTGCCTTGATAAATGAATAAGGATCGGTGTTCAGTTCCTGTCGTGATCGTTTCCAGATCGTTTCGTATGCAGGACTGACATAGGAAAACTGGTTGGATTCCCGATCAAGGACATAATACACGATAGATATTGTCTCGGTGATCTGACGGAGTCGTTCTTCGCTCTCCTGGAGTTCTTCCAAAGTTCGTTTCCTATCGGTAATATCTGTCGCAATCTCGAGTCTTACTAATCGTCCGTCCACCCAGCGGATCGCCTGGTCCCGACAGTCATACCATCTGCCGTTTTTCTGGTTCGCAAACTCCCACTGATACACACCAGTTGGACCGTTCTGATCAACTAAACGCGAATTCGTACAGAACGGACATGGTTTATTCTGACCCTGCTGAAGAGTTTCATAACATTTTTTCCCCCCAATATCGCCATACAGACTTCTCCCTTTCCGGTTCATGAAGAGAAGTTCGTGAGTTTCTATATCAGCGACATATACCCGGGCATCGATGCTGTCAAGAATGGTATAGAGTTCTGCCTGAGCTTCCTGTACCAGAATAGTGGCCTTCCTCTCTGTAGAATGTAGGGAGATAGCATCCTGTTCTTCGGAGTTCTGCTGAAGTTTCCGTGGTTCAAAAGAAAGCTGGTAATGTCGCCTGAGAAATCCGAGTACCTTCTCTGATTCTATCCATCGCTGGTCAAGCTGACGAACCATTTCGTCTATCTGGCGTGTCTGTTTGAGAATCTGCTGAGCAATCTTATTGTCACCGATAGTATCTGCAGAGAGGGAAATGACGGTAAGAGGATTTCTGATCTCATCATTCAGGATAGAGAGTTGGGCAAGGTTTTGTTTTATTTGTCCAAGTGCCACATCTTTTTCCTGTTCAAGTCTCTTCTGCTCTGTTATATCCTGGCCCTGGGCAATGGTTGCAACCGGGGTAAAACCGTCTGGTGAATAGAGTGTGGAAGAATTCCAAACAATAGTTCTGATTGAGCCGTTTACATGTTGGATTTCAATCTCAACGGTCTGCCATCTGACCCCATCAAGTGTCGTGCGAATGAGTCGCAAAGAGCGATCTATTTGAGAGGGGGGGAAGAGAATCTCAAGAGGTTGCCCGATAATGTCTTCAGCATTTCGTCCGGTCAGAAGTTCGAATGCCCGGTTGAACCGGGTGATCCGAAAGGTAGGATCCCAGACGATGATGGGAACATTTGCTGAATTTATCAGGTTCTCAAGATACGTATTTGACTCTTTGAGTGCCTGTTCTTTCTTTTTCAGGTCGCTGATATCCTGGATGACTCCCATTACTTTGAGAGGGTTACCTTCTCTGTCTTTTTCGATTCTGGCAATAGAGTGGATTACTTTAGGGGGTGATCCATCTGCAGGGTTGATGGCAAACTCACAATTATATTCTTGTCCACGTGCGATCAGGTCTACAAGAGCCTGATGAACCCTTTCGCGTTCCGGGATGCAGGCTTCTATCTTCTCAATGTTAATCTCCCCGGCCACGGGGGTTAATCCATATATGCGAAACCCTTCAGCCGACCCCCAGATTTTGCCAGTCGCTATATCATATTCCCAGCATCCGGTCTGACCGATCTCCTGAGCCATGAGCAGACGTTCTTCGGTAGTTCTCCGTATCAGATCCTGCCTGGTAAGCTCATCAAGATGAGTCCGAAGTTCTTCTTCGGTTGCTGCAATCTCTTCATATGCTGCGTGAAGCTCTTCGTTCTTCCGGAGAAGATCTGTGTCAGTTCGTTTGCGGGATACCGCATACTGAATCTGATTCGCGAGTTCAGCAAACTGAGATGATGGCTGGCCTCCTTTCTGAAGGTAAAAGTCAGCACCATGGTTTAGTGCCTCAATAACAACCTCTTCGCGACCTTTTCCGGTGAAGATGATGAAAGGAGTAGTATTTCCCTTCGCTCTGAGTTGTTTGAGTAGTTCGATACCATCCATCTGCTCCATTTCATAATCGGAAATTATTGCATCGAATGTACTATTATTGAGCCGATAAAGAGCATCAACGGCACTTACGGCGGTTGTGACGGTATATCCACCTACCTGCTCGAGAAATTGTTTTGCAATGTCAAGGAGCATCGGGTCATCGTCGATGT
>JAZDKH010000289.1:0-14094 GCA_043803325.1 Methanobacteriota archaeon
CACAACCCGAAACCATCAGAACAGACCAGATATACAAAAGTTCTCGCCATCACCGACATATATCTCGTGCAGGAGAGATCCGGCGGGAACCGACGGATGAGAATTGATGTAAGGTTCTCGTCAGTCGGATGTTTACCGTCAAGAATGGAGGAAATTGAATGAAAATCGAATCAGTAAAACTAGTATATTTTTCACCTACGGGAACAACAAAAACGGTTGTTCAGAGTATTGCACACGGAATAAATCCCAGGAATGTAGAATTGCTGGATATTACAAGACCGGATGCGAGAATCCAACCACTACAAACATCGGAAAAAGAATTACTCATTATTGGTGTGCCAGTGTATATGGGAAGGGTGCCGGCACTAGTAACTGGATGGCTGCATGCGATCAAAGCCCATAATACGCCTGCGGTATGTGTTGTCTTGTATGGTAATCGCGTATATGAGGATGCCCTGCTTGAGCTGAAAGATATTTTGAAACAGTGTGGATGTATACCAATCGCCGGTGCTGCATATATCGGGGAACACTCCTTCTCCAGCTCCGAAATACCAACAGCCGAAGGCCGTCCAGATATAGGTGACTTACACCACGCAGAGTCATTTGGGCGAAAAATACAGGAAAAAATCACCGTCATTCCATCAGTTGACCAGATCTCGGAGGTACATATACCTGGCTGCCATCCATATCGGGGAGATCCGAAGCTATGGATTGTTGATTTCATTGCGGTCAGTGATGCGTGTACCCAATGTGGAATTTGCGGAGAGGAATGCCCTGCCGGTGCTATCGATCCGGAAAATAGTAATTTGATTGACCCGGCAAAATGCATCACGTGTTGCGCCTGTATCAAACACTGTCCCAAACATGCGAGAACGATTAAACCCGGCTTGGTCAAGGATGCATCAGTCCGTTTACATACATTATATAAAGAACGAAAGGAGCCTGAATATTTCCTATAATGCGTAAATTCATGCTTGCAATAAGGAGATCTTCTCTGATACGTACTGAGGATATCTAATGGAGCACCACCTGTTCTATGCAGTCCACCCCCTCCTCCCCATTTACCCGGAACCGAGGGACCCATCGCCTGAACGGAAACGCTGGATCCTGGTCCTGGGCAATTCAGTCCTCTTCCGGAATGACCCAATATCTGGCACCGTTTTTATGTCCGACCCAGTCTTCTCTGATCTGACATGCGGTGAGCCGGTGTACCTCGGCACCAAGGGTGACCTTCTCTACTATGCAGCCGAGGTCCCCGACATTGTCACGCTGCCGATAGGATGGCAACCGTCACCAGTCCGGGATCTATCCGGAAAGGTTTCGGACAGTGACATGGCATTCGCCTCCTACGCCGTAAGGATCCTAGACTTTGACCGGTCAACTGCCTTCTGCAGCAGGTGTGGTGGAAAAACCCGCCCGCTCACGACTGAGCGGGCACGGATCTGCACGGCCTGCAGCCGCATCTTCTACCCCCGGATCTCCCCCGCCATCATCGTGCTGATTAAAAAGGGGGAAGAGATCCTGCTCGCCCGTTCCCCCCACTCCCCACCGGGGTTCTTCTCGGTCATTGCCGGCTTCAATGAACCCGGGGAGAACCTCGAGCAGACCATCCACCGCGAAGTTGGTGAAGAAGTTGGCATTGCGGTGCAAAACCTTCGGTACTTTGGGAGCGAGCCCTGGCCGTTTCCCGATTCGCTCATGATCGGCTTTGTCGCAGACCATGCCGGAGGAGAAATCCGGATCGACAACCAGGAGATAGAAGAAGCCGGCTGGTTTAGCCGGGGCACCCTGCCACTCTTTCCCTCGAAGACGAGCATCTCGCGATCACTCATCGATGCCTGGATCAGGAGAGAGATCTAAACCTGCCGTGGATGTACCGGTCCGCAGACTGCTGGCACATCCGGGCATTAT
This sequence comes from Methanobacteriota archaeon, assembly GCA_043803325.1. Classification (GTDB taxonomy): domain Archaea; phylum Halobacteriota; class Methanomicrobia; order Methanomicrobiales; family Methanospirillaceae; genus Methanospirillum. The sequence goes on from JAZDKH010000289.1 coordinate 1,912, forward strand.
ATACTGCCATCTGAGATCATAAATCATTTAACTTGCAGTTATTGTATAAATATGGGTTAACCGGAGTGCAAGAATGGGAATTACCGAGAGGAAACAACGAGAGAAAGAGCAGCGGAAGACCGATATCCTCGATGCAGCCGAGCGGCTTTTCTTCTCCCGGAGGTATGAGGACGTCTCTATGGAGAATATCGCTCATGACGTCGAGTTGAATAAGGCCACCCTCTATCTATATTTTAAAAATAAGGAAGCACTCTTCGCTGCCATCGTACTCCGAGGAGTTCAGATCCTGCAGAAAAAATATCTGGAATGTATGGAGAGACAGGTCTCGGGCATTGTCAAGATAGGCCTTATGGGCCAGGCCTATTATCTGTTTTCGCAGGAATACCCAGATTACCAACGAGTGATTCAGTTTTACGGATCTGAACGTTTTTCTAAAGAGAACCCATGTACCGCAGAGATTGGAAAAGGGTATGGTACGTGTCGAATGATTTTACGGGATGCGGTACAGGAGGGCATCGATGACGGAACTATCCGGGCCGATATTGACCCATTTCTGATCTCAATGTTCCTGATGATCTCCTTCATGGGCATCCTGTCCATGGAAGATAAGTGGAAACGGGTGATCGAGACGGAAGGGTTCAGTTACGAGCAGTATACCCGGGAATTCTTCCGGTTCATCACTCCAGCAATTTCTTCGGGTGAGAAAACCCAAACAATGGATCTCAAGGATTTTGAGTTATTTTGATGTCACAGCATCAATAATCACCAAAGTCGTCAAAAAAAATTTGCAAAGAGACTAAAAACAGGCTATAAGAAATTAAATTTGCTGTTCGGATGCATCGATCGGGAATTGAACCCGAGCTATTGGCTTGGAAGGCCAAAGTCATGCCTCTAGACCATCGATGCAGATGCTTAACAATATAGGATCTCATTGCATTTAATAATATTTCATAATTCATTCTTATATAATGGAGAACTTCAGAAATATATCAGGTTCCAATATATACGCATGAAGATTCATGCAGTACTCCTTGACATAGATGGAACCCTTTTTGCCGGACAGGAACCAATTGCTGGAGCTGCGAGCACAGTCAGATTTTTACAGGATCATAATATTCCCTATCGGTTTCTATCAAATGGTACACGAAGAGCAAGGAGAACAGTATGTCAGAAACTCCGACGTCTGAATGTACCGATATCTGAAGAGCAGATTTTTACCCCTGCAATAGCAGCAGTCAGATATTTGAAGGAACGGGGATTTGTGACCTGCACCCTTCTTGCCACCAAAGATCTCAGAGAAGATTTCATATCCGGGGGCATCTCCCTCAGAGAAGATGCTCCAGTGATCGTAATCGGAGATGCCGTAGATCACTTCACCTACCTCACCATGAACTCTGCGTTCCGTCAGATAATGAAAGGGGCACTCCTGATCGCGCTTGAGAAAGATCAATACTGGAGGGAAGAGGATGGCCTCTCTCTGGGGGCGGGTGCATTTGTCGCAGGCCTTGAATTTGCATCAGGTGTCGCATCTGTAATAATGGGAAAACCATCTCCAGATTTCTTCAGGATGGCTCTCCAGAGTATGGATGCAGAACCTGAAACAACCCTGATGGTTGGTGACGATATCTGTACCGATATCGGGGGAGCAATGTCATCTGGTCTTATCGGGGCACTAGTCATGACCGGAAAGTTCCGTCCAGAGACTCTCAAGGTAGCAATAATAAGACCAGATATTGTCATTCCTTCAATAGCAACAATTCCGGACCTTCTCATGCATAATCACACCTGCTAAACCGGGTATGTATATACCCTTTCCCCTCAGATTAAACAAGGACTTGTATCATCCTGACATTCAGGTATACTCCGATTCTGGATAATGGGATGGTTTCAATATGGGACAGAGGAATATGCCTGAAAAGATTCAGATGACCGATCTCTCATCAGAGGATCAACGGCGCCTCGCCCTTACCGGGCTCGAGGTGGGGATGAAGAACCGCTCTGGAAGTTTTTTCCAGAAAGATCAGGATGTCTGTCATGTCACTTCTGATTGTGAAGGGATCGAGTTCCTGACTTTTGCCAAAGCTCTTGAGCAATATTCCTGGATACATGAGTATATCTGGCATGCTGTTTCAAGAGACAAGGACAGATTTACCAAATATGTTGCTGCACAAAAAGATCCTCGTGGGTTTGTAATTATTGCAAAAAAGGGGACAAAAAGTGTCTACCCCCTTCAGGCATGCCTGCTCATGTCAGATTCACCTGTCCAACATGTTCACAATATCATCATAGCAGAAGAAGGATCAGAGCTCCACATCATATCAGGATGTGCATCAGCAACCTCACGGACAAGTGGCGCTCATCTTGGAGTTACTGAATTTTACATAGGAAAAGAGGCGAAAGTCACGTCTACAATGATTCATAACTGGGGAAGTAATATTGCAGTATTCCCCAGAAGCGCAGCAATTGTTGAAGAAGGAGGAGTATTTATCTCAAATTATGTCTGCATGGAGCCGGTTCGAAAAATTCAGATGGCTCCAGTATGTAATCTTGTAGGCGAGAATGCAGTCGGTCGATTCTCAAGTGTTGTGGTTGCCCCTCCGGGTTCACATCTGGATCTTGGTTCCACGGTGATACTGGGAGCGAAAGGGACGAGTGCTGAGCTCATGACACGGGCAATAACTACCGGAGGAAAAATCCTTTCTCGAGGCATGATTCATGGGAAAGTGAAGGGAACCCGTGGTCATATTGAATGTAAGGGGCTGATTTTAAAGGATGGAATCATCCATGCAATCCCTGAAATCAGAGGTGATGTTGTTGATACTGAACTCTCTCACGAAGCAGCAGTCGGGAAGATTGCCAAGGATGAGATAGAATATCTGATGGCAAGAGGACTCGATGAAGAGACAGCTACCTCAACAATCATCAGAGGTTTTCTTGATGTGAAGGTCGAAGGTCTTCCTGATGTCCTTCAGGATCAGATTGATGCGGCGATAGATGCCGCAGAAAAGGCGGGATTCTAATGACGATGGATCGAGGACGGGTCAGAGAACGATCTGAAATGGTAAATACCCAACTTCGCTCTCGGGGGATAAAGAATTTAGATGTACTTCGGGCAATGAGTACAATTCCACGGCATATGTTTGCGCCAAAGCATCTGTCTGATGAAGCCTACGCTGATCACCCACTTCCGATAGGGCATGATCAGACAATATCCCAGCCGTATATTGTTGCTCAAATGACTGAACTCCTCTCTCCGGTGAAAGGAGATAATATTCTGGAGATCGGAACTGGATCCGGGTATCAGGCAGCAATAATCTCCGCAATAGGGGCCAGAGTCATAAGTCTTGAACGTCTTGCGGTGGTTGCAGATCTTGCACGGGAAAACCTACGGAATGCTGGTATTGAGACCGTGACAGTACACGTAAGTGATGGGACCCTCGGGTGGCCTGATGGCGCCCCCTATGACGGAATTATCATAACTGCTGCCACCCCCCAAATTCCGGTTCCATTAATGAGTCAGATGGCTGTAGGTGGCCGCCTTATCGCGCCGGTCGGTCCCCCTCAGATCCAGGATCTCGTGCGATTAACCCGTACTAATGACGGATATCAGGAAGAACGATTTGGGTCTGTACGATTTGTCCCCCTTATTGGGGAATATGGTTGGAAAGATAAATCCCGTACTCTATGATGTATAAAGAACAAGAGAAAAGTAGGCAGCATTTGTGCGTTAGCAGATAAAACAAAGTGGTGAACCTATGCATATCATCAACAAAGCAGTAACCTTGATAGAATCCATGCTGGAAGATTGTGGGATATCTGATAATCCTGTCGTATTGGAGCAGGAGCAGGAGGTAGTCAGATGTGCCTTCGAACAGGGCGCCCTCATTCGTGTCACATTCGGAGGGCGATCAGCAGGGATCGCGACGAATGATCCTATCCGTACGACAACAAAACCCTCCTTTATGTTTGGGGCACCACTGAATAAACCCGCCCTTCGTTCTGCAGCAGCCGGGATAATAAACGTCCTTACTGGTTTCCTTTGCACTTCACGAAAACTTCATGCATGCAATCCTGAATGCCACACCCCATGCAATACAGAATTAACTGCCCTTATCGCTGGGAAGAAGATCTGGTGCTGCGGGCAGATGGAGACGATCAGGGATAAATTCTCTGCGAATCTGGTTGAAAAGGCGAAAGACGCAGATCTGATTTTAGTCACAGCAGACGGGATGGTCAGTGATGAAGGCATTAGTATACCCGAAGAACCTGGTGAGGGTATACTCTTTATCGGCCCGTCAACTGCCGGGGTAGCGACACTGACACAGGGCTGCCATTTCTGCCCATATGGCAGGACGAACCTCTAATGCCTGAACAGCGAAACTGATCATTATTATGCTCTTTGGCTCTTCGGGTATCCGTCGTCCCTATAATCAGGATCTGATAACCCTCGCTTTGCAGGTCGGGATGGTAGTCGGCAGTCGGGCTGATTCTGCCCTGATAGGTAGAGATTGCCGGACAACCGGCCCGGCGCTTGCAGATGCGATAACTGCAGGACTATGCAGTGTCGGGGCCAATGTTTTATCCGGGGGAATTGCCCCAACTCCCTCTATCGCATATTGCTGTAGAGAATCCAACGCTGCATGTATGGTAACCGCTTCCCATAATCCTGAGCCATATAACGGATTGAAACTCTTCAATCCTGATGGCTCTTCCTTCTCTGCAACACAACAGGAAGAGATTGAGGAGGGATTACATTCAGCCACGCATATAGACTGGAGGAAACAGGGGTCTAAACAGGTATATGATCCACTTACTCCTCACCGTGAAGCTATACTGAAATTGACTGATATTCAGGATGATCTCCCGGTAATTCTTGATTGTGGAAACGGGGCAGGGAGTGTACTGACCCCACAACTGCTCAGTGAAGCCGGTGCCAGGGTAACTGCTTTGCATGCAAATCCATCTGGAACGTTCATCCGCCCATCAGAACCCCTCGAAGAACACCTCTCATATATCCCATCTCTCATGAAGAAAACCAGCGCACGTTGTGCGGTGATCCATGATGGTGATGCAGATCGGATGATGGCTTTTGATGATAAGGGGCGATATATTCCAGGAGATATGCTTCTCATCCTCTTTGCGAAATACCTGGGTGCAAAGCAGGTAGTGACCACATATGACGCCTCCATGGCGATAGAGGAGGTAACTGAGGTTAGAAGAACCCCGGTAGGTGATGCCTATGTATCAGAACAACTTGTCAGGTGGGGAGATTTTGGTGGAGAACCATCCGGAGCCTGGATCTTCCCTCAAATTTCATATTGTCCTGATGGTCCGTATGCAGCTGCACTCTTCTGCGATATGGCAGGGGAATGGCATATCTCTTCTGAACTCGACTCCATCCCCCGGTATCCAATACTCAGGCGTTCGATGGATCTGGCGCAGTCACATGAGATCCTGTATGCAATGGGAGCCGCAAATCCGACTGACGGAATACGGCTTGAAGAGGATGATGGCTGGTGTCTGGTCAGGGCAAGCGGAACCGAGCCAAAGATCCGGTTTACAGCAGAAGGACGGACAATGGAAGTTGCAAAGAATATGCTTGAGAGGGGAGAAGAGATCGTCCGTATGGCAAGGAGAGGTGAACCCTGATGGTTCAATGTGTCATCCTTGCAGCAGGTGAAGGAAAACGGATGCGACCTCTTACCGGGTCTCGCCCAAAGGTGATGCTCCCGGTTGCAAACCGTCCGATGCTTGAGCATCTCCTCTGTGCAGTCCGTGATGCAGGAATTTCTGAATTTATTCTTGTTGTCGGATATGAAGAATCCGCAGTCAGACAATATTTTGGGGATGGATCTGCATTTAATGTCCATATCAGATATGTAACTCAGAAACGTCAGCGGGGAACCGGTGATGCGGTGATGAGTACCCAGCCTCATCTGCATGGAAAATTCCTGTTATTGAATGGTGATATGATCCTTTCTTTAGAGGATATTTCGAGAATTCTTGCGAGATCTGCACCAGTTCTCGGAGTCATTATGTCTGATCATCCCCAGGACTTTGGCGTAGTCACCATAGAAAACGAGACTGTAACCGGCCTTGAAGAAAAGACTGAAGATCCGAAGAGTAATTTGATAAACGCCGGAATTTATCTGCTAGACCGTGACATTTTCTCCTATCTCGCCGAGATTACTCCTTCCTCCCGAGGAGAACTTGAACTGACCGACGCTCTTATGCCATCGATTCATGAAGGGAGTCTCTCTGCAGTTACTCTTTCCTCATGGTCAGATTTGGGATCCCCCTGGGATTTGCTGAGTGCAAATGAAACACTCCTGCAAAATCTTACTCCCGGTATCTATGGAGAGATTGAAGAGGGAGTGATTCTGAAAGGGACTGTGCAAATCGGAAAAGGTACCGTGGTAAAAGCTGGCTCTTACATAGAAGGGCCATGTATTATCGGTGAGGACTGCCGTATCGGCCCCCATGCGTATATTCGTGGTGCAACTTCCATCGGGAATAACTGCCATATTGGCCATAGTACTGAACTGAAGAACTCGATAGTAATGAGTAAAACGAATATCCCTCATTTCAACTATGTCGGAGATAGTGTAATAGCAAGTGGCTGTAATTTTGGGGCTGGAACCAAAATTGCCAACCTCAGGCATGATAAACAATTCATCTACATCGGTGGCATCAATACCAGGAGAAGAAAACTCGGGGCAATCATCGGTGATGATGTCCTCTTCGGAATTAACTGCTCAGTGAATATCGGAACTGTCGTTGGAAACCGGTGCAGGATTGCACCCCATACCTATGTAGATGGGATCATCAGGGATGATTCAGTGGTGAAGCGATGACAATTCAGGCGGTTATCCTTGCAGCAGGAGAAGGAACACGACTTCGTCCTCTGACACAGAACAGGCCAAAAGCCCTTCTGCCTGTTGCAAATCGACCGATACTTGAGCACCTGGTAGAATCACTACTAAAATGTGGCATCCGAGACATCATCGTCGTTGTCGGATACCGGAAAGAACAGGTGATGCGGCATCTGATCCGACTCCCGGTACCGGTCACCGTAGTTGAACAGAAGGATCAGATCGGGACTGCCCATGCACTGCTTTGTGCGAAGCACCTGATAAAAGGAGACGTTCTGGTTCTTCCCGGGGATAATTACATAGATCCATCCTCAATTAAGGAGACGCTCAGGGTTCAGAATTCGATGCTCATCACCACCCATATGCACCCGTCAAACTTCGGGGTGGTAACGATTGATGATGGATATGTTACGGCAATAGCAGAGAAACCTGCTCATGCAAACCGGATGACAGTTAGCTGCGGGGTGTATCATCTGAGCGGGCATTTACTTGGGAAAATTACTGAACAGTCGTTTTCTGAAGCAGTAACCTCCTTTATAGCTGCAGGAGAGCGAATCTCTGCGGTGTATGCACATGAGTGGCAGGATGCGATCTATCCATGGGATCTTATTCACATGAATGAGCGGTTACTCAGAGGTACTGCTCCTTCGCGGGAAGGGGTGATCAGTGGAAGTGCAATTATTGAAGGTCAGGTTTCCATCGGTCGCGGTTCGATCATCGCTCCGTACTCAACTATCCGTGGACCCGTGGTCATTGGTGAGAACTGCACAATCGGCCCTCATGTTGTCATCCTTCCAGGAACCAGCATCGGCTCACGGGTGACGATTGAACCATTTACCGTTGTTGGGAATTCTCTTGTTATGGATGATTGTAGAATTGCTTCACACACAACAATTGCATCATCTGTTCTTGGAGAGGCATGTACCCTCGGGGATCATACCGTTGTAACTTCCACGACCGGTTTTCTGAATCTTGGAAAAGAACCGGTGAGGTCATCCTGCGGGGTCATTATGGGGAATGGGGTCTTCTCATCACCGCTGGTTTCGTATGAGAACAGTATCATAGGAAACGATTGTCACATCGATGGCATCAACGGACTGAAGATCAGATCCATGGTGATCCCTGATCGTACCCGGGTGATGTAACGTGTGCGGGATTGTCGGGTATATCGGATTCAGGCAGGCAGCTCCGGTTCTCATTGAGGGGCTCAAACAGCTTGAATATCGCGGATATGACAGTTATGGTATCGCAACGCTGTGCGATCAAATATCGATCCATAAAAAGGCAGGAAAGGTTTCAGATTTTCCTGCCAGTTCATCTGTACTGCAGGGTGTATGCGGGATAGGTCATACTCGCTGGGCAACTCACGGCATCCCTTCTGATATCAATGCACACCCTCACCAGGACTGCAATAATCAGATCGCCATTGTGCATAACGGAATTATTGAGAACTATGCCCACCTGAAACGGGAACTCATCGGAAGGGGCCATGAATTTAGATCAGATACTGACACTGAGGTAATCGCCCATCTCCTTGAGGAAGAATATTCAGGCGATCTTCTGCGTGCTATGGAGAAGACCGTTCCCTTGCTTGAGGGTTCTTTTGCAATTCTTGCAGTTTCGATTGGAGAAAACAGAGTGGTGGCTGCGAGAAATCAGAGCCCTCTCGTTCTCGGAATAGGGGATGATGAATTCTTTGCAGCGTCTGATATTACTCCACTCCTTGAGTATACAAATCGGGTGATTTACCTTGAAGATGGCGATCTTGCTGAGATTAGAGTAGATGGATATACAATCTATCGTGATACCTTCCGGATTGAGCGCCCTATCCAGGAGATTGACTGGACACCAGATGCCGTTCAGAAAGGCGGATTTCCCCATTTTATGCTCAAAGAGATATATGAGCAGCCCACTGTGGTTCACCGGGCCATTCACTCTCTCACTGATCTGAACATCCCTGATTTTCTCCGTGATGCCCGGTCTATAACAGTTGTTGCTTGCGGTAGTTCGTATAACGCAGGGTATATTTTCAGGTACCTGATAGAATCAGCATGTGGCATCCCAATACGGCTTGAACTCGGTTCAGAATATAAGTATAACCCAACCACGTTCTCTGACGTCATTATCGGTATATCTCAGTCTGGTGAGACTGCAGACACTCTGGCTGCGATTAAGAAAGGAAATTGTAATAACGTCCACACTATAGCGATAACCAATGTGCTGAACAGTACCATCACCCGATATGCTGATGCCACTATCCTGATGCAGGCAGGACCTGAGATCAGCGTTGCAGCAACAAAATCATTTATCGCCCAGTTGGGTATTCTTTTGCAGGTAGTTAATCTGCTCTGCGATCATCGATGTGATGAGATCCTCTCCCATGCCGGGTTTGCCGTTGAGAAAGTGTTACTGCTTGATCTGGAGAACGCAGTTAATCTTTGTAGCAGAGCAGAACACATCTTTTACGTAGGTCGCGGACCATTCTACCCGGTTATGATGGAAGCCGCTCTGAAGATGAAGGAGATCTCATATATTCACGCTGAATCATATGCAGCTGGGGAGATTAAGCATGGGCCATTCTCACTCCTCTCCCCAGAGACCCCCATCGTAGCGGTATGTGTTCCAGGACCAGCATACGCAGTAATGCTTGGGAATTTAAAAGAGATGAAAGCGAGGGGAACTCCTATCATAGCGATTGGTTCTGAAGATGATATTGAACTCGTCGAACTTGCTGATGTGCTCATCCCAATAGAACCAGATCACCCGTATATTCAGGTTCTGACTTCGACGGTCATCCTCCAGCAACTGGCATATTATACTGCTGCCCGACTTGGACGGGAGATTGACAAACCACGCAATCTAGCAAAAAGCGTGACAGTAGAATAGGAATAATGCGAATAGATAATTCAGATAAAAAACGTATCCGGGTGGTGGTTGTCGGACCATCACCCCGGTTCCTGTCTGGGATCAGTTATTGCACTCTTTTCCTCTCAAATGCTCTTTCACTAAAGATGCAGGTGACAAGCCTGCTCTTTCGGCATATGCTTCCAAGAAGATTCTTCCCTGGATGGAGACGGGTGGGAAATGACCTGACGACTCTGCAGTTTACCGATGAGGTGAGAGTTATGGAACTTCTGGACTGGTATAATCCGTTCTCCTGGGTGCGAGGGATCAGAGTTATCCGCGAATCTGATGTGGTAATTTTTGAGTGGTGGACCTCGAGTGTTGCCCATATGTACCTGGCTCTGCAGATTCTGAACTGCATGAATAAACCAATTCTGATCGAGTTCCATGAGGTCGTGGATCCCTTCGAACACTCAGTCGGACCTCTTCGGGTGTATTCCCGGGTTATGGGAAGACTCATCAGACGAATGGCTGACAGGTATGTCGCCCATTCAGAACATGATAAAAAATTGATTGCTTCTCAATATCAGATACCTGAAGATCAGATTCCCGTCATTCCTTTAGGACTCTTCGATCACTATCCAATTCTCCAAAAAGAGGAAGAAAAGAGAAATATTCACGCAGAGGGGCTCTTTATCTTCCTCTTCTTCGGCCTGATAAGACCATATAAAGGGGTTATACATCTGATCCATGCCTTTGAGATGCTCCCTGTGTCTATCAGAGATTCTTCCCTCCTCATCATTGTCGGAGAGGCGTGGGAGGATAAAACCTCAATGGTGGCTGCATCTGTATCTCCCGCATCAAACCGAATACGATTTATGAACCGATATGTATCCGATGACGAGATTCCGCAATATTTTTCGGCTGCCGATGCCCTGATCCTCCCGTATATCCGTGCCTCACAAAGCGGCGTCGCTCATATCGGAGTAGCATTTGGCCTGCCAGTCATCGCCTCAAGGGTTGGGGGGATTGCAGAGAGTCTCTGCGGGTATGAGGGAACAACGTTTGTTTCTCCTTCTGATGAGCAGGAACTCTCTCGTTCTATGGAGCAGATATTTCAGGCCGGACCAATTCGTTACCCCGTTCCTGAACACCTTCGGTGGGACTCAGTAGCAGAGCAGTATAGTTCGGTCATCTCAAAAATGGCTTCAGGGGGAAAGAAATGAGAATCGCGATCCTCTCCTGCCTTGACTTTATCACCCCTGGAGGGGCGGAACGATTTTTTATTGACATGGCAGCAGCCCTTGATGCCACTATCGTATGCCTGAAGTACGACCCCGGGCTTGGTGATCTTTATAATCAAGCAAATTCGATCAAATTTCAACCTCTGAACAGAAGCCTTCCGGCAGAACCATTCAGGCAGCTCGCCGGGATGCTCCTTTTCAGGTCTCTGGATCTTGATTATGATTTTTTTATCGTAACTGATGATATGGCGCTGCGGTATCTCATCCGTGATGTTCCACACTGTTATTTCATGCTCACTCCCCGGAGAGCGTTATATGACATGTACTATCAGACTATCACAGATCTCCCGGTCTTTCAGCGCCTGGTGTATATTGGGGTGCTGGCGGTATTTCGTTCCCTTGACCGACGATTTGTCAGGAAATATGTCAGAAATATTGCTGGAATCTCTCATAATGTCAGAAACCGAATCTGGAAGATATATCAACGGGAAGCAACCGTATTATACCCACCGATTCATGCAGAGTACTATAATAACCTGGGGTATGGGGATTTTTGGTTATCAGTATCACGAGTGGATAAATGGAAACGAATTGAACTCCAGATAGAAGCATTCAGAAAAATGCCTGATAAACATCTCAAAATCGCAGGCAGAATATATCCCGGATACGAGTGCCTGAAAAAAGATGCCCCCGCAAATGTTGAATTTCTTGGAATGGTAAGGGATGAAGAACTTGCAAGACTCTATGGGACATGCAGGGGCTTTCTGACGACAGCTATTGATGAGGACTACGGCCTTACGCCACTAGAGGCAATGGCGTGTGGGAAACCGGTTGTTGTAACCAAAGAAGGCGGTTACCTTGAGACGGTTGTTGATGGATACACCGGTATACTGGTTGCCCCGGATCCTCAGGCAATTTGCGATGCCATCCAACTCATCGATAAGAATCCATCCGAGTATGCGGAAATATCCCGGAGGAGGGCAGAATTTTTTGATTACAAGGTATTTAAAGAACAAATATCCACATATATGAATACGTTGATCGAGATTGAAGAATCAAAAGACTTGGATTTGAAGTCAGACACCATGTCAAGGACATTGTCAGGGATCAGATGAATTACTTTATGGACAGGAACAACCGATGTTCGCTCTCCTGATCAGAGGGGGGACATAATGCAGGAGTACATGATATGAATACAGATTTCTTCAGAAAGCCCCAATTTT
>JAZDKH010000290.1:0-4923 GCA_043803325.1 Methanobacteriota archaeon
TATTTTTTATTTTTGATGCTGTGCACGATCTTTTCAGTGATTCTCCGCCTATAATCAGGATCAGGATAAATCCACTTCCAGATGGTATTGTTACCCAAGACTTCATCGCTGGAATAACCAGATATCTCCACGGCAGCTTTATTCCAGATAACTACATTCCTGTTGAGATCAAGGAACGTCATCCAGAGTTTCGCATTCATAATGATACTCTCAAAGAACAGAGATAGATCATAATTCTTCTGGATGGATGCCCATTCTGAAGAAATCCCTTCGGTTATTTTTGTCGAGATATCTAGCTTTTCCATTATACCCTCCCTGATGAAAGAATTGCCGTCACCACTCAACCACGGACGACGGGCTCATTTTCTGAATAATGGAATATTGAAAGATCTTTCTGTATATCAATGTTTGGACTGAACCCAATTCCCATAGAAATTGCATGAGTTATCGCAGTCTTCGGCTATGAATGTGGCTGAATTGACTGTTTATCTCCCAAAAGAAGGTGGACCTATGCGTATGCACACATCTTCCCGGTGGATCCAGTAAAATTGATTACTGTAGTGATATACCTAATTTTCATTGGAATCAATTATCCCGGACTAAAAGAATCAGTTTTTTCAACAACATTTTAGTTATCCTCAAAGTTCTGATTCTCCTGTTCTTTGTAACATTCGGACCCGGGTTTTTCAAACCAGAAAACTTCACCCCCTTCGCTCCGAAGGGTCAATGAGAATTATCAGCGGTGCCGCTCTCACCAGGGAGACAATAAATCCTAAGGATCTAGAAATACATGTTACCCGCCTCATAATGACTGATGATATTCTATTTTTTCCCATGCCCGAACTTGTAGAACGGTTATCACCATCGCGAAACCAGGAAAATAATATGCCAAATATTGGTTCATGTTGGATTCATAAAAAGGAAGCATGTTAATTAATATATATTTGATATATTGATTAAAGGAGATATTTAGATTTCCAATTTATGGTATATAATTCAGGGTCATTTCAAATAATATATATTCAGGTATGCCCATGATAATCTATTGCATCAGAGGTAAGTAACCCCATATTATGATCCAGGAGATAGAGCAGATCAAGGCAGCTGAACAGGATGCGATAATTCGGATTGAAGCCGCCAACAAACAGGCAGATCTCCTGATCCTAAAGGCCAGGGAAGAAGCCACAACATTATTCGCGACCCGAAGCGAAGAAGCAGAATTGGAAGTGAGGACAATTCGTGAAAATTTACTTGCTCACACCCATACTGAGTCAACACTCATCAGGGAAAAAGCAGATCGTGAAGTGGAAGAACTCGTAGTAGAAGGAGAACTCCGTATACCTGCTGCAGTGGATCTCATTGTGAAGAGAGTTGTTGGGGGGGCTGATGTTTTATCCGGCACGAATGGATAGGATCATCATCGGGGTCCACAAGTCATGGAGAGATGATCTCATCTCTTCCCTTCAGTGCATGGGTGAAGTCGAAATCATTGATATAAGGCTGTCTTCTTTTGATTGCAGTACTCTTCCTTCGTCATCTCTGAATTTATCTACTCTGGATCAGATCACCCATACTGCTTTTCAACTGGATCAGATCATCGAATCGGGTATTCCCTTCATGTATAAACCACCTTCAGGTTTAAAAAATCTTTTTGAAACGCCAGATGATACCCGTCTCCCTGCATCAGATTCTAATCTCGCATCGATCCTTTCCCATGCTAATCACCTGATAGACTCTTCAAAGGAATTTCTTACTGCAATAGATCGACTGAAAGAACTCAACGAAGAAAAAAACAAAATAGCACATATTATCGAGAATCTCAATGAACTCGAACCAATTATTACCGATACCCGTGATCTTGGAAGTTCCCGTTTCGTCTTCCTGATAGTTGGAAAGGCACATGGAGTAGCAAAGGAGATTGAACAAAGTGTCTATGAGGTTTCTCCAGATGAGATTTTGCTGAAATCATATCAAATAGGATCTGATACATTATTGCTCTGTATCGGGATGCGTGTATACTTCGAACATATCGAAGAGATCTTCAAATCCTATGGGGTGATTCCAATCCTTCTTCCGGAGGAATATCGGGGAAAACCAATTGAACAACTGTCCCATGAGAGAAAGAGATTGGATCAGATCCGAATATCAATAAATGAACTCATAATCGCGATTCAGAGGCAAGTACAGGAGATCATGCCCAGTCTGTATGCATCCCAGGAGGAACTATCTATCCGGAGAGGCAGGCAGGATATTTTGAAAAAAGCCAGATCAACACGGGATATGTTTCTTCTTGAAGGCTGGGTGAGACATAAGGATCTCAGGAGACTAGAAGTACTTCTCGAAAAGATCTCCCACGGTGAATATTTACTCTCCTCCCGTCCGGCTATCGGAGATGACGATCCACCGGTGCTCTATGACAACCCGTTCTGGTTGAAACCATTTGAGATCCTTACCACCACCTTTGCACGACCCAGGTATAATGAGGTTGATCCGACGCCTTTTTTTGCACCTCTTTTTCTGTTCTTCTTCGGGATGATGCTCGGGGATGCAGGATACGGAATAATTATCGCTCTTGCAGGCTTCCTGATTTTCAAAACTATGGGCAGGGATCCGATGTATCGTGACATGGCAGTGATCCTGCTCTGTGCAGGAGTGGTGGATATCATCTGTGGAACTATCCAGGGTGGATGGTTTGGCGATCTTCCTGCCAGGTTTCTCGGATTCAGTCCTCCTTTTGTACTGATCGATCCGCTCAAATCACCGATAATTCTCTTCCAGATCGCCCTAATCATCGGAACCATTCATATCAATCTCGGGATACTTATCGCATTTTGGGAAAATATCAGAATCCAGGCATACAAAAACGCTTTTCAGGAGCAGGTAATCTGGTTCATTCTTCAGCCTGCTGCAGCACTCTTACTTGCCAGGTTTTTCGGCTGGATCACGCTCTCTGCAAATCAGCTCCTCATTGCTGAACTTGCGGCTGGTGTTTGTCTCGTTGTTCTCTTTTACTCCAAAGGTCCGATGGGCTTTTTCAGCCTGACCGGTTTCCTGGGTGACTGGCTCTCATATGTGCGTATCCTTGCCCTGGCTCTTGCCACCGGGGGGATTGCCATGACGATCAATTTACTCACAGAGATGATCGCATCTGCAAGTCCGTATCTTATCATCCCTGCCATCCTCTTTTGCATCCTCGGGCAGACCTTTAACCTTGCGATTCAAACGTTAGGGAGCGTAATTCATGCACTTCGTCTTCATTATATTGAATTTTTTGGGAAATTTTATACTGGCGGGGGAAGAGCTTTTCACCCGTTCCAAGAGGACCGCATATATACCATGGTAACCAGAGAGGAAACATAATAATGATCGGGACAGGAGCAGTGCTCATGGCTATTGGAGCAGGACTATCGGTGGGTTTTTCTGCAGTAGGGGCTGGAATCGGTGTAGGTATCGTCGGAGCAGCAGCGGCAGGGGTGATATCTGAACGGCCTGAAAAGTTCGGTATGGCTCTTGTTTTTTCAGCGATACCTCAGACCCAGGCTATATACGGGCTTTTAATCGGCATCCTTATCCTTCAGTCTGGTGGATTTCTTGGTGGAGGAACCCATGATATTCCGGTCCCGGTTGGATTTGTTGCAATTGCAGCCGGAATTGCTGTTGGTCTTGCCGGATTTTCAGCGATTGGTCAGGGAATTGCGGCATCTTCAGGCGTTGCTCATACTGCTGAAAAACCAGAAATGTTTGGTCGGGGAGTGGTATTCTCAGCGGTATGTGAGACACAGGCTATTTATGGCCTTCTCATCGCGGTTTTGATGCTTGCCCTGTCCGGGGTGCTTTCAGGAGATTTCACCGTTGAATTGAATGTTTCTATAGGGCTAATCGGAGCCGGTCTTGCGGTTGGCTTAGCCGGATTTTCTGCAATCGGGCAGGGTATCACCTGCTCTGCGGGAATCGCAGCAACCGCGAAAAATCCTGATGCTCTGGGAAGAAGTCTGGTATTTGCAGCTATGTCCGAGACATTTGCTATCTTCGGACTTTTGATAGCGATTCTGATCATGTTCGGACTTGGACTATTCAGCGTATAAGTGGGAAATTATGAGTTCCACTGCAATCATCAACAGGATTGAAAAAGAATCTTCCCTCGAAATATCTGGAATTCCAAAACAGGCTGAAGAAGAATGTGAGCAGATCCGGGGTGCAGGGAGACAGAAGGCTGATCTGGAGTATGATCGTATTGTCAAAGCAGGTGGACGGGTTATCCACCAGGAGATCAGTGAACTCAAGTCCCAGATGAGGATCGAGGCACGAAACAAGGTACGAATTACCAGGGAGAAGCTTATCACCCGATCCTTTGAAGAAGCAGCACGCGAGCTTCAGGATATCCGCTCTCAACCAGAATATCCTGATATCTTTTTCCGGTTATGTGAAGAAGGTCGGTTAATTCTTGAGACTGATACCCTTCTTATCACCATTGATCAGAGAGATAGACTCCTTGCTGATGCAATCGCTTCTAAATATGCCAAAACAGGGATCACCATGACATTTACAGAACTCCAGGGTGCTAATTCAGGGGGAATGATCATTCATCGCTCTGATGGTGCCTATGTGGATAATACCGTCGAGACCAGGCTTGAGAGAGAGAGACGCGATCTCCTCATCGAGATAGCAGAGGTACTCTTTCAGAAGGATTCTCCCAGATGACCCTTGATCCTGATTTTGTTGCACTTCTTCATACTGCGACACCAGATTTTACCTTTATCACTACCGGGGTACTTATCCTTGCAGTATCTCTCATCCTTCTTGCGATTCTCGGTAATATCGGGTATGTAAGGATCCTTCTTTCTATCGCTTCATACGGGTATCCAATTGCCAGGATGAAAGCAATCGGTGTCCCTTTTATCCGGAATACTCATATCCAGGAAT
>JAZDKH010000291.1:0-15082 GCA_043803325.1 Methanobacteriota archaeon
GCACAATCCTGAGTTCATCGCAGGAAATACCCATACTCACTTCCTGCAGGAGGAACATATCTCAAAGACTCTCAAGCGGTATATTCAGGAGGATGAGACCCGGATGACCCAGCTGGCTATACCACTCAGAAATGATCGGAAGATAGCAGCGATTAGTGCAGGTATTATGGCTGTTATTGAAAAAAATAAATAAAAATTTTTATGCGTCGATCAGATAAGGAAGTCACGGATCCTGAGTAAAAAATGGGGTATTATTCGAAATAGCACGGTAAAATACGTAGCTATCGTTCATCAGATGGATCAGTCTTATTCTCGTACATGGTAAGTGACCATTCAATGATTTCACAGAGGAACTCGTCCGGCCCTAATTTCCTGGAGCCTTCTTCAGAAAAATCATGTTCCTCCGGTTTTTCAAATGGATGGCGGTGCCATCTTCCATCAAAACAGTCTCTCCCATACAATCTTCCTAAAGCTCCGATCAGGACATAATTCGTTACACCTGTCTTCTCGTTGAAATAAAATTGTGAATAACAATCTTCATTCATTACAATCCTGACCTTCACACCTCTTCGTGTCCACTCAACCGATTCTATCTCAAGCTAAAAATCTGATACAGCCCGAACTAATGTTTCATAAAATTCCTGTATGGACTGGTTCATAGTTATTGACCCAGTTCTCCCAGTTCCTCCTTTATCGTGAATATTCCATCGCAGGAGATCTCCCAGTCTAAGTAATCCTGTTCAGCCTCGAATGAATACCCCATTTTCTCGACAATTTTACCCGTACGAAAATCATCAAAACACATATTATATTTATGTCGTAGACGGTAATCCGTCAGGGTATATTGAGCAAGTTTTCGTTTTAATTCCCTGATTATCGCGTCTTTCAGGAAAGACTCTGGCGACTGGTGAAAGTATCTTGCATATATTTCCTGATACTCGGGGGGAAGGATTTCTGACATATATTTTCATTAGGTTGGGAAAAAGATAAAGATGAGGATATCGGGGTTTTCAATCGATACCTCATATTTTGCGCACATCAGGTATCCGACCGGAGGGAGGCAATTTAATGAGAGGGGATGACACGGAATATATCTGACTGGGTCAGTATTCCAATCGGTTTCCCCTCATCTACAATCACGAGTCTGCCGATTTTTTTCTCTTTAAACTTCCTGATAACTTCGTAGAGCTGAACCGACGGATCTGTCTGAATAACTTCTTCGGTCATAACTTCACTCACCAGGGTCTCAAGGTTCTTCTTCTCTTCAATCGCAACGAGGATATCGGTCATCGTAACAATACCCCGGAGGAAACTTCCATCCATCACCGGGGCCCCATGAATTCGGAATTTATTGAAAAGGTGGATAGCGTCCATCAGGGTGGATCTGACTGATAGCATCTTTATTGGGGAGGTCATGTAATTGCTTATCGCTTTTTTCGGGAGGGATACCATCTCAAGGATTGAGACGATCAGGGCCGGTTGGTTCTCATCCTTCCCGAATATTTCCCCTTTTATCATAAGTTTGTTCATCGGGGTCGGACCAATGGTTATCACATCCCCAATATTAAAGAGTTTCACACTCCCAATGATTCGGATCTCAGCA
Organism: Methanobacteriota archaeon; assembly: GCA_043803325.1. GTDB lineage: Archaea > Halobacteriota > Methanomicrobia > Methanomicrobiales > Methanospirillaceae > Methanospirillum. Next base: position 1,604 of record JAZDKH010000291.1, read on the forward strand.
TGGCATATGTCAGCATGGGAGAGGGTGGTAAAGATGATCTCAGCGACCTTCACGCCTGGGATGACCTCCCCATCGCGTGACATCTTCACCTCATACATCTCCCCATCGCGCTTAAGATTTAGTTCCTTGTACGCGGTGGTAGTCGGGTGGTATCCTCCTTTTGGACCAGGAATTCCATCTACAAGACCGATGGCTTTGAGTGCCTGCATCTGGTTTCTAACCGTTCCCGGGTTTCTTCTGATGATATTCGCGATCTCCTCCCCTTTTATTGGTATCGACTTCTTCTCATAGAGACTGATGAGGGTGATGAGGATATCGTTTTGGATGAGAGATAGATCCATAATGATCGATCATATAGTTTCTCGGATATGGATATGAGGCCATCGAATTTGTAAATAATTATCCCGTCAGCGCCCCTATGTATCCAGTGAATAGAGTCTCCCATGAATAGTAACAATACACCACAGCGAATGAGTTTTGAAAAGATACCCACTGTTCCAACGGCAGATGAGGTTCTTGACCGTGCCCTGCGCAGGGCTGCGATGAAGATGCGCGATAAGAAGCAGAAAAAACGGGCGGCAGAAGAGTTTGTCCGTTCTGCTTACCTCTCTGTCCACGATAAACTCGTCGGAGTGATTCAAACGTTTCCAGAGATGGACAATCTTCCCCAGTTCTACCAGGATCTCTTTGAAGTACTCTGGGGGATCGATAGCCTGAGAAAAGCACTTGGAGCAGTAGGCTGGGCTGCCCGCTGGTCTAAAGATCATCGGGGCGGCCTTGCGAAGGATGTCAGGTTCTCCAGTGACGAGGAAGGGGTCGCATCACGGAAGAAGGCAATTGCACGGCTTGCTTCAGTTGTTCATCAGATAGATGATCAACTCATCTTTCTCAATGAGGTCAGGAATGTCATGAGGAAACTCCCGGTAATCGAGGATGTGTTTACTATCGTCGTAGCCGGGTTTCCAAACGTGGGAAAGTCCTCGTTCATCAGGCGAGTCTCTTCGGCAGAGCCAGAGATCGCATCATATCCTTTCACCACTAAAGGGGTGATCATTGGTCATCGGTATGAAAAACGCGAGAAGATTCAGCTTATTGACACCCCTGGTCTCCTCGATCGGCCGGCATTTGAGCGGAATGCAATCGAAGGGCAGGCAATATCTGCAATCATTAATACCGGAGATGTCATCCTGTATATCCTGGATCCAAGCACCTATTGTGGATATCCTCTTGAAGATCAGATGAGGCTGCTTGAGGAGGTCAAAGGATTGGTTCAGGTACCGATTATCGTCGTAGTAAATAAGGCTGATGTCAAAACTCTGGACGGATACCCCTGTATGTCAACCGCGTCAGGTGAAGGGGTTGAAGAAGTCCTAGCCATGTTGATGGCAGATAAACCTGCTCCCGGTGCAGCGCATCATCCCGGACGTCAAGGACATTCAGATCCCGATGATGAGCCAGCCTATGAGGAATCCTACGATCGCCCCCCCATTAAGTGGCGGGAGTCCGGCCTGAGGCTTCCCTGAAGAGACGAAATATAATAGCACCGCCATCCCGGCGACAGACCCTATCATGGTAGTAATTGCCGGGATTGAGAATACTCCGGCTCCACTCCCTGGCATAAAAACTGCGGCTGAAACAACGAGTATCGCAGGCATAATCAGATCGCCGAGGCCCATCAGGTATGCGGCCCGGTCCTTTTTTTCTTCTGACTTTCCAGATTCGGAATACGTTCCTCCAGTTTCGGTCTCATTCCCTGCGATGTGCCCGCCGATACCGTCCCTGATGAATGAGTAGCCCTCCCTTTTTGGAACCACTACCATAATCGGCATTCGGTTCTCGATCACCCCTTCTGCAAGAGTGAGCATATGTTTTGTCCGGTACACCGAGATTGCATCATATACTGCGAGAAGAATGAGGAGGAGGATAACTGGTATCGGCTCAAGAGAGATCCCAAAGATTGAGGCAACTCCTGCAGAGAGGAGCACTCCAAGGACATCGACCACGTACCACTCCGGATAGCGGATGAGCATGAGTGTTGCCCCTACAGCGAGGAGCAGCCCCCCTCCGGTGATGATCAGCATATCAGCTCCGGCAAAAGCGAGCAGACCGGAGAAGACATAGATGAAGGAGAGGAAGAGTGATGCCCATATCACTGCCTGGAGGATGCGTTTCAAGTGATATTTCAGCAGAATTAGCAGGATGAGAGTAAATCCAAGAAGCATTGCGATGAACCATATTGGGTTTTCGAGCGAGGATGGGTCTTCAAAGACTGCATATCCTGACTGGATCATCGGAACAGCCAAAATTACCGCTAATATCTCGACTACGAGTAGCATCACCGGCATCGCAGCCAGTGCACAGAGTTCCCTGATGCCTTTCTTCTCATCCATATCGAATAATCCTTAACTAATGAGACACCCTACTATCTGAACATATGGATTTTCGTTCAATCCTTGCAGGATTTCTCCTAATCGGGGCTGGATGTGGGGGTTCAGTCCTCATCAGTTCTGCATTCTCCTTCCCGGTATCAGGTCTTATCGGCCTGCTTCTTCTAGTTGTTCCGGTATTTTTGATTCTCTGGTATCTGGTGATTCGTTTGCAATATCTTGAAGAGGTCACCCGTGACTCTGGAAGGCAGGTCAGGCGTGCCGTAGAGGTTCATGCTACTACGATGGCACATCGGTATGATACTACCCTCGAACAGGTGACCGATCTGAATATTGAACTGAATAGACGGGTCTATCGATAGAAAGGTGGTGGAACATGGGTGTAGCGTTACGTGATATCATAACTCCATACAAACATCAGGCAGATCCAGAGTCTCTCAAGGGGATCGCAGCCATTGATGCATATAATGCATTGTATCAGTTCTTGTCCATCATTCGTCAGCCTGATGGGACACCCCTGATGGATAAGGAGGGGCGGGTAACCTCACATCTGTCTGGAATCTTCTTCCGCACTACTAATTTTCTTGAGCAGGGGATTCAGCCGGTCTGGATATTTGACGGAACACCACCTGAATTGAAGAGTCATACTATTAGGGAAAGGCGGGCTGTACGTGAAGGAGCTGAGGCGAAATGGGAGCAGGCGAAACGTGAGGGTGATACGGAAGGTGCATTCAGACACGCTATGGCATCTTCAAGGCTTGACGATGCAATTCTGACTTCATCCCGTGAATTACTCAGCCTTCTTGGCATCCCGGTCATCGACGCTCCTTCAGAAGGAGAGGCCCAGGCCTCTCATATGGTCAGGACCGGGGAGGTTAGGTATGTAGCCTCACAGGATTATGACACACTCCTCTTTGGAGCGCCGCTCCTTGTCCGGAATCTGACTGTATCAGGCAAACGGCGGCTTCATGGCAGAATGGTGAATGTTCAGCCTGAAATCGTTCGTCTTGATGAAGTCCTCTCCGGACTCGGACTGACCCGTGAGGAACTCATTGATCTGGCCATCCTTGTGGGTACTGATTTCAATGAAGGGGCACCAGGTGTTGGAGCGAAGACTGCCTTCAAGAAGGTGAAAAACCGGGAGTTTAATGAAGTTCTGGCATCAAAACTCCCTGAATTCGATCCGCAGCCGGTACGGGATTTCTTTCTCCATCCCCCGGTATCTGGTGACCACACACTCGAATGGAAGAAACCTGTTCATGACCGGGTAATCAGTTTTCTCTGTGACGGGTATGGTTTTTCAGAGGAACGGATCTCGCCGGTGCTTGAAAAGGTGTGTGGCAAGGGTCAGCAGCGGACGCTTGACAGCTGGTTTTGATCACAGAATGGTCAGGGCACCTGGATAACTGGCCCATAAGCCTGCATATTTTTTCTCTCCTGATTCAGATATATACCCTGAGAATATGACCGGGCTACTCGGTATGAATAAAAAATCGGTTCTTTTCTGGGTTTGGACTCTGCTCCTGTTCTTATCAATCCTTTTCCCTGGAGTTACCGCTTTGGCAGAGTTAAATCAGTCGACAGAAAATCAGACTGTTTTGGTTACGTACGAGAATGGAACCGTTTCTGCTGAGTGGGCGGTTGATTTTCTCGCGTCGCCCCTAGAGGGATATCCGCCACTCTGTGTTAAGTTCACGGTGGAAGGACCCATTGGAGAGTATTACTGGGATTTTGGAGACGGAGCGACGTCAAATTCCAGAAACCCGGTCCATTGTTATGAGAAACAAGGCATATACTGGGTGAAGATGCAGTATTTTGTCGGGCAGATCAAAGGTGAAGTGTCAAAAGAGAACTACATCACCGTGCACGATCCGATGACCTTTGTTGATTACAAAGCAGAACCAACAAACGGGACCGCTCCCCTCACTACGCAGTTCTCGATCATTGGAGAACCAACCAATATCATCTGGGACTTTGATGATGGAGGAGATAGTACAGAATTTAATCCCCGACATCAGTATACAGAGCCTGGTTTTTACACTCCCACTCTGACTTACTGTCTCGATGGTGCATGTGAAAAAATCTCAAAATATAATTATATTGAGGTAACTTCAGGGGATGAGGTGAATTTTACTGCTGAACGTCTGGATGGAATTGCGCCCCTCTCAATAAAATTTGTCGTAACCGGGCCGGCAGAGACATATTCCTGGGATTTTGGTGATGGAACAACCTCATATGAGAATAACCCCGCTCATTTTTACTCAGAGCCGGGTATTTACACGGTCTCCCTCATTTATTCTATTGATGGCGCCTCATATTCCATCACGAAAGATAATTACATTCAGGTTCGCTCAAAGTACACCCCGGTTTTTAATGCCTCCCCCCGGTTAGGAATCGCTCCCTTATGTGTCGATTTTGATATGACTAACCGTCCCCAATCATGGATCTGGGAGTTTGGAGATAATACCACTTCAACAGATGATCATGCAGGGCACTGTTACGGGGTGAATGGAAGTTATGTCGTAGGTCTTCAGTATTGCTATAATGGGCTGTGCGATACCATCACGGAACCAGATTTCATCACCGTGCAGGCGCCACGTATCTTTACCGATCCTGGAGATGACGACGCCACCATAAAATTCAGGACTGATGCCGGTGAGGGTCTGAAGTATATCTGGGAGTTTGGGGATATGACTTCGGCAGAGAATGCAGCTCCGATACACCGGTATGAAGAGACTGGAACATTCAACGTAACGCTCTCCGTTCTTGGACCCTGTGGGTGCACCACGAAGGCGTATACAGAGGTGACTGTTGATCCAAAAGGACCACTCGACTTTTCAGCGACACCCAAGCAGGGATGTGCCCCTCACTGTGTTCAGTTCAGTGAGTCGTCACCTGCGATTCCACTGACTCGGGAGTGGGACTTTGGTGATGGCGAGACGAGTGACGAGAAGAACCCTTTCCACTGTTATCAGTTCCCCGGGGTATACCCGGTCAGTCTTCTGAATGTGTATCCTGATCATGAAGAAAATGTGACAAAACCGGACCTCATTACCGTGCAGGCGGTTCCAAAACCCTCCTATTCAGTGAACCCCGGGTCAGGATATGCACCCGTTACCATTACGTTCACGGATACCACGGTGGGGTATGAGTCAAAACGGTTTTGGGAGTTCGGAGATGGGGTAACCGGGACTACTGCCCGGATAGAGCATCAGTATGTGCAGGAAGGGGTGTATAATGCGTCCCTCAGTGTCTGGGGAGAGGGTGACTGTCATGGGACGGTTATTCAACAGATCCATGTCCTGAGGCCAGTAGAGGTGAAGTATGACCTGACTGGTCTGCCAACACGGGGAATCGCCCACTTTGCACATCATTTCAGGTTACCGGTAATCCATACCAGTGGGATATTGACTTTGGCGATGGGCAAATCAGCAATGAATTAAATCCGTTTCATTGTTATGAGTCTGCTGGGATCTACAATCCGAAACTACATGCCTGTGATGCCGGAGGGTGTGAGGATATTCTGAAAAGTGCCTACATTGTAGCAATTCCCCCTTACTATAACTCCTTGAACCTTTCTCAAGGTTGGAACCTTGTGTCCACTCCGGTGACTCTTGAGCCTGGTCAGGATACGGTCAGTGTATTCTCAGATGTGGATACTGCCGGTCACTCTCTCTTCTCCTGGAACAGTGCATCGGGACAGTGGATGCGTATGAATAAGGACAGCCCCCTGGATCCCCTCACCGGGGTTTGGATATTTGCAGCTGAACCGGTAGAGGTTCCCCTCCCGATATATCAGAACAACCCTGAGGGAAATCTCTCCCGTCCGCTTACCCAGGGTTGGAATCTGGTGAGTTTTCCTGGGATTGCTGCATCTCCTGTAGAAGCGGCCTTTCCTGACAATCTGAGCTGGTCATATCTCCTTGGATTTAATGCAGTTGAGCAGCGATATACGGGCCCGATAGAGAAGGGGAGATCGGTGCTGGATCAGATGGTGGATCCCAGGTTAGCATACTGGCTCTATATGGCAAGTCCCGGAACGTTCACTACTCCGGCACTCTAACCATCTTCGAGCTGGGTGTCATCTTCTGCGATGAAAAGAGGGGGTAACCCATAGCCCGGATAGTTCCGAGCCACTATCTGATCTGATTATTGTTTCAGGTTCTTCCATACATGAGCAAATCGCTGTGCCGCGGTAATGTGCCCGAATACTCCGAATATCAGGAGAAGCCAGGCGAGCAGAGTAAGACCCATAAAAACACCCGGGACAAAAACACTCACCACTCCGATGACGATCAGGAGCATCAGACGATCTGCTCTCCCGAGGAGACCGCCATAAAATCTCCCAACGCCGACTGCCTGCGCCTGTGTTCCGAGATATGAGGACATCAATACTCCGGTCAGACCAAATACTCCGATCCACCATGCACAGAGTGGTCCTGCCAGAATACCACAGATGATGAAGATGTCTGCATACCGGTCAACCGTGTGATCAAGAAAATCTCCTCGCATACCCTGCTGGTCTAAAGCCCTGGCTATAGCACCGTCCAGGCCGTCAAAAAAAGCATTGAGGATGACCCCGAGGGTTCCTATCAGGACCTCTCCTCTGAAGAACGCATATCCACCCCCCGCTGCAGCCAGGAGGGAGAGGATAGTACAGAAGTTTGGGGTGAGGCCGATTCTGACAGAAACCGCTACGATAGGGTCTAAGATTGGTTTTACCTGGGTCCGGTATGAGTCTAATGTCATAATAGATCTGCACAGATTGACAACCAGTCAACTGAGCCATGCCCGGGGGGAATATTTCCTGCAAGGATACCACATAGCATGTCTGCAACCTCTGGTACTGACATATCGGTTGCATCTATCTCATATATCAGCTCAGGGGTATGCTCCTCAAGTGCCTCAATCAGAATGACATCAAGCATCTCTGCTTCAACATTCTCTGCGACTTTATCCTGGTGATACCCCCGGTCGATGAGACGTGATTTCAGTACATCGGGTCTACAGCGGAGGACAATTACCCGCTCTACAGGAAGGAGATGAGAGAGATGTCCTTCGACAATCCCCTCCTTGAAGGGAAATTCAGCGCTCCACCGGTCAGTATCCACGATCCGGGTATCCAGTTTATCGTTTTTTTCAAGGACATACGGGTCTATGGTATCGTTGACTTTGATGATCTGATATCCGCGCTCTGCAAGTTCATTGGCAATGGTCGATTTCCCGGTTCCCGGCGTACCGGTCAGTGCAATCAGCATAACTGATTAATCTCATGTAAAAATCGTTCACACTCCCAGTCTTCACCAACACAAACTCTGATGTAATGGTTATCAAGCCCGGGGAAAGAGCGGCATGACCTCACAATAACACCGCGTTCTGCGAGAGCGGCTGCACACTCATCACCAGTCATTGGGGAGGTATCTATCATCACAAAGTTTGCCCCACCTGGCAGGATAGGCATCTTACACGTTTTATGATACTTCCGGATCCAGGTTCTCACGTGTTGCACTGTTTGATTCACATACTTCTGGTCAGAGAGAGCTCCGGTCGCTGCTGCAGCTGAAAGAATATTGACGGTAAATGGGGTTGCCGCTTTCTCATAGATCGGTCTGAACCATTTGGGGACAAATGCATATCCTATCCGGCACCCCGCGAGGCCGAAAACCTTGGACATGGTCCGGCCGATTATCAGGTTCTCATACCGGTTCATCAAGGGACGATAATCAAGATCAGAGAACTCAACATATGCATTATCAAGGAAGAGGATTCCGTCTATTGCTTCTGCTATAGAACTGACATCATCCAGCAGAGTGTTTGTCCCAGTAGGGTTGTTTGGGCTACAGAGGAAGGAGATCTTGGTTTCCTTAGCGGTCCTGATGAAGGAATCAGTGTCCACCGTAAAATCGGGCCGGCGGGAAACCTGAACCACCTCAGCTCCCTGAGCACGGGCTGCAAGCCCGTAGAACGAGAAGGTCGGAACCGAGACAGCGACCTTCTCACCCGGGTTCACGAGTACCCTGATGCAGGTCTCGATCACCCCATCCATTCCTACACCGGTGACAAACTGGTAATCCCCATGATACTCACGAAGAGCATTGGTGAGCAGTTCTGATGTTGTATCAGGATATCGATGCATTCCTGATAGTGCCCCTTCAGCGGCGGTCACCGCCTTAGGAGACGGCCCGAACGGATTCTCATTGCTGGCAAGTCGCGCTACCCGGGAAAACCCATACGTCTCCGCTATCTCCTCCGGTGAACGGGCATAGACGTACCCCTCCTGACGATAGATATCACGAACGAGACTGCTCACAGACTGCTGCATTAATGATTCCTACTGCCTGATCTATCTCTGTATTGGTTATGGTTAATGGTGGAACGAGCCGCAGATTTCCATTTGCTGCACAGTTCACAAGGAGACCCTGAGCTGCACATGACTTCTGGACCGCTGCACACGTATCACCGATAGTCATCCCTATCATGAGTCCCTTCACCCGTGGATTGAGCGTGGCCAGGGCTTTGCCGAACCGCTGTCCTTTCGCGCTCACCTGTGGCAATACCTCTTCTATCACATCGATGGTTGCGAGGGCTGCTGCACAGGCTATTGGCCCTCCTGCAAATGTGCTCCCGTGTTCAGATCTCTTGAATTCAAGGCCTTCACGCGCTACGATAGCCCCCATTGGAAACCCACTTGCAACCCCTTTTGCAATGGTCACAATATCCGGGGTTATCCCTTCCTGCTGATAGGCAAACCAGGTACCTGTTCGTCCCATACCTGTCTGGATCTCATCCAGGATCAGGAGAACCTCTTTCTCATCGCATATCTCGCGAACCTGCTTCAGGTACCCTGGAGGTGGTATGATAACTCCCCCTTCTCCCTGCACCGGTTCAAGTACTACGCCAGCGGTGTCGTGAGTAATTGCATCACGGATTGCATCAGCATCTCCGTACGGGACAAATGCACTGAAGGGTTCGAGGGGCATAAATGGGTCCCTGATAGCAGGTTTGTGGGTGCAGGCAAGTGATCCCATAGTCCGGCCGTGAAATCCTCCCTCACAGGCGATGAAATCTGTTTTTCCTGTTCTGACCCTGGCAAGCTTGATGGCACCCTCCATCGCCTCTGCTCCTGAATTTGAGAAGAATGACTTGGCATGTCCTTTCAGCCCTGATATCTCAACGAGTCGTTTTGCCAGTTTTCCCTGGTGGGGGACATAATAGAGGTTCGAACAGTGTATCAGCTCTGCTGTCTGCTCTATTATTGCCTGTACCACCTTAGGGTGGCAGTGGCCGGTGCCGCATACGGCGATTCCTGCAACAAGGTCCAGGTACTCCTTTCCGTCAGCATCCGTAACGATGCATCCTGATCCCTTTGTGATCATGATATCCCTGCTGAATGCAGGCATCATGTATTGTGATTCTAGTTCCCGATAATTCTCTTCGATATTCATAGTATCATCTCATTCATATTCGATTGTTGCCGGTGGTTTCGGGGTGATGTCATATACTACCCGGGAGACCGCCGGAATTCCTGAGGTTATCCGTGCCTGAATCTCTGCCATATCTTCCCATGAGATCTCAATCGGGTCTGCTGTCATCCCGTCACGGGAGTTTACGGCACGGACTGCTACTATCCACCCATGAAGGCGGTTATCTCCCTTTACCCCGGTTCCAAGCCCGACTAAGGCGGCGAGACACTGCCAGGGACGATACTTCTCGACAAGCACATCTTCAACGATAGCATTGGCCTCCCTGACGACCTCAACCGCATCTCTGGTGATGGATCCAACGATCCTGACTGAGAGTCCGGGCCCGGGAAAGGGCATCCGGTGTGCTATCTCTTTTGGCATACCGAGTGCCTCAGCAACATCCCGGACCTCATCCTTGTATAGTTCCCGGAGTGGTTCGATAACCCTCTCGAACTCCATCGAAAGAGGCATTCCCCCAACGTTATGATGGCTTTTGATACCTCCTTCACTCTCGATGCAGTCAGGATATATTGTCCCCTGAAGCAGATATTTCGCCTTTGTTGCCCTGGCCTCGCGTTCAAAGACTCTGATGAATCGTTCACCCACAATCTTACGCTTTTTCTCCGGATCTGCCTCTCCGGCAAGTGCGTCAAGGAATTCCTCACTGGCATCGATCACTTTGACCCCGAGGTGTCCGAATATCTCACTGATGCGGGCTGTTTCTCCTTTCCTCATCAGACCGGTATCAACATATATGGGTATCAGCCGGTCACCGATCGCCCGTGAGGCGAGTTCTGCACAGACCGAACTGTCTACACCCCCTGAGAGGGCGATGACCACCGTGCCGTCTCCTGCCTCTTTCTGTATTTTACTGATAGTATCAGAGATAAATTTCTCAACTTTAACCATTATTCTCTCCCCTTCTTCATCTTCAGAGCAGCTTCAACAAATCCTAAGAATGGTGGTGAAGGCCTTGTCGGCCTTGATCTGAACTCAGGGTGAAATTGTGTTGTGAAGAAGAATGGATGGTCTGGGATCTCTGCGATCTCCATCCGATTCCCCCAGGTACCTGAAAAGACCATCCCTGCGGCCTGGAGTTCGGAGATGTAGGCCGGATCCACCTCATACCGGTGCCTGTGTCGTTCTATGATCTCTCCACTTCCATAGAGCCGCCTCGCAATGGTTCCCTCCTTTACTGAAACCGGGTAGTCTCCAAGGCGCATAGTCCCCCCGAGGTCTTCGACTCCGTCCTGCTCTGGAAGGATGGTTATCACTTCTGTTCCGTTTGCACACTCGCTGCTACAGGCATCGGTCCACCCGAGGACATGTCGTGCATACTCGACTACAGAGAGCTGAAATCCAAGACAAAGTCCAAGCAGGGGTATCTTCTCTTCCCTGGCGTATTGTATGGCGCTGATCTTGCCTTCAATGCCCCTGACCCCGAAACCTCCCGGGATGAGGATTCCTTCACATTCACGCAGATCTGAGTGTTCAACCCGCTCAGCATCAAGCCACCGGATAGCAACTTCGGTTGAAAGAGCTCTGCCCGCATGTTTGAGTGCCTCCTTGATGGAGAGATATACATCCTCTTTTCCGTACTTACTCACGATACCGATGATGACCCGGTGGGTATATTCACGGGTGACGATTCGGTACCAGTCAGGATCCAGAGCTTCGTTCTCAAGTTTCAGGTGCTGGCAGAGTACATCAGAAAGGCCTTCCTTCTCAAGTTCCATCGGAACCTGATAGATATCAGGGGCGGTGGTTGCACTGATGACCGCGTGTTGGGGCAGATCGCAGAGGGATGAGAGTTTCTTCTTGGTGTGGGAAGTGAGTGGTCGCTCACTCCTTCCCACGATGACATCAGGAAACAGACCTAACTCACGCAGTGCCTTCACTGAATGTTGAGTGGGCTTTGTTTTCAGATCACCCATTGAATCTGAAGGCATCAGGGTGACATGGACAAGTGCTCGGTCTTCAGGTGGTAGTTCACTGCGCATCTGTCTGACTGATTCGAGGAATGGCATGCTTTCGATATCACCAACCGTTCCTCCTACCTCAACAAGACAGATATCAGCCTCTCTCCTGTCAAACACCTTCTCGGTAGCTGATGTCCTGATGCATTCTTTAATCTGATCAGTAATATGGGGAATAATCTGGACCGTCTGCCCGAGATACTCCCCTCGTCGCTCTTTATCAATGACAAGTCGATAGACCTTTCCGGTGGTGATATTATGGGACGAGTTCAGTTCGATATCCAGGAACCGTTCATAGTTTCCGAGATCAAGATCGACCTCTCCACCATCATGCAGGACAAAGACTTCCCCGTGTTGAGCTGGGTTCATCGTCCCTGCATCGATATTCAGGTATGGATCAATTTTGACTGCAGTGACCAGGTACCCCCGGTTCTCAAGTAGTCGCCCAATTGAAGCAGCAGTAATACCCTTCCCAAGGCCGCTCATTACGCCGCCGGTGATAAAGATATACTTCATGCCCTCCCCTCCGAAAACATTGCAGAAGAGTTGGTTTCGATCCCTCTAATATCAAACGGCATAGGTGAGTGTTCAATGGTTAGATTCATCCTGGTAGCAAGGGGGGGAACACCATATGATAGCGACCCGGTTTCCGGACATAGGATTTCACAAGATATATCCCGGATTACTGCAGGTAAATAATCAGAAGACGAAAATTGGTATATATATGTCATATCTGGATGAGATCGAGAAACATGGTCAGAAAGCGAATCCATTCTTTTGTCTCTTTGGGATACAGCCTGTATTATGGGGTGATGGGAAGGCTTCTTTAGAAATGCAGGTGAGACCAGAGATGACAAATGGTGAAGGATGGCTCCAGGGAGGAATTTACACCTCACTGGTAGATGAAGCAATGGCTCTTGCGATCTACACGCTGCTCAACAAGGGTGAGATGATAGCCACCATCTCCTGTACTACGACCTTCCTCAAAGGTGTCAGGGCCGGGGAAATGATCCGGGCTGAAGCGTCAGTTATTCGGAGGGGGAGACAGATCATCTTCTCAGAGGGGAGTGTATCAAGTGAAGATGGAAAGACTGAGCTTGCACGGTGCAGTGCGTCGTTTATTGTTCGGTAGTTATGAAAAATTTGATGTTTCCCAGTGGGATGCCGAATATCAAACCTTTTCCCAGAATCTATAAATGAGTAGGCTGAGAATCATCTTGACGAAAATAGCCAGATGAAGTATAGTATCATAATTCCGGCATATAATGAAGAAGACCGGGTAGGTCGTCTCCTCTCTGAACTTTCTGATATTGAGGCAGAGTTTATTTTTGTTTGCGATGGGACTGATAACACTCCTGACCTTATCAACACATTTTCACATGAATACCCGGCGATGAGTGTCCGATGCCTTGAGTATTCCAAGCGTCTTGGCAAGGGAGGAGGGGTTTATGAGGGTTTTCGGGCTGCATCAACGCCCATAATCGGATTTATGGATGCTGATAATTCGACTACCTTTTCTGAAATGTCCCGACTGCTTACTCTCCTAAATGACCATGACGGGATAATTGGTTCCCGGCATATGCCGGGTTCTTCAGTAGAAACTCACCAACCACTCATTAGGCGCCTCCAGAGCAGGATATTTAATCTGATTAT
>JAZDKH010000292.1:0-2026 GCA_043803325.1 Methanobacteriota archaeon
TGGATCTCCCATTATGTTTTCAAATTACCGTCCGGAGAGATTGCATCATTTATGGTTGATGTATCTGATGAAGTACAGAAAGAATGGGAAAATGGTTCAAAGTCCTGCGATCTCTCATTTCATTGATCCGGATCCTGTCTATTTCCCAATCATTGTTCATCATTGATTATCGGATCCTCAAGAAGGTGAGTGTCTCCGTGTGATGACTTGAGAACACGATTTTTCGGTATTTTTTATTTTAAATCCCGATGTATGCTCTATTATATTTATTTGCTCTGCTCACCGCATGTTCAGAGGTTCTCATACTTCTCATTATTGGCGAGCAATAAAAAACAGGTTTAACCCGTAGAAAACTGAAGAAGATGTGTGGATGTACATCCATAACAGCGAAACGAATCGTACCATTCCTGGCGAGAACAACCGGATTCACCCGACCTGAGAATCGATACATGAATCCTGGCTGTAAAAATCGCTTAACCAGTTATTGGATACCGGAGGGTATCAATATTGTGGTAGCGAGACACTCACGCCCATGCATGGTACCATCGTTTTGCACGAGGTTATTACCATGGAAACAAAGATTGGATATTTTGCATCACTGGAACAGTACTCACCCCGGGATGCACTGGAACAGACAGTCCGGGCAGAAAAAGTTGGATTTGACTCGATCTGGGTAGATGACCATTTCCACCCCTGGTATCACGACGAAGCTCACTGTGGTATGGCATGGGCGTGGATGGGAGCGGCACTTGAAGCCACCAAAAAAGTGTTTATTTCTACCTGCATCACCTGTCCGATCATCAGGTATAATCCTGCAATCGTGGCACAGACCTTTGCGACACTTCGGAATATGTATCCTGACCGGGTAGGCTGCGCAGTCGGTGCCGGTGAAGCGATGAATGAGGTTCCGGTCACCGGTTCCTGGCCATCGGTCCCTGAACGACAGGAGATGACGGTCGAAGCAGTTGATGTCATGAGAAAACTCTGGCAGAGCAAAGAGCCGGTCACGTTCAAAGGAAAATACTTCACCCTTGATAAGGCATTTCTCTATACCAAACCTACCGATGAAGTGCCGCTCTATATCAGCGGGCTTGGTCCAAAGGGTGCCTTTATGGCAGGAAAGTATGGGGATCACCTGATGACGGTTGCTGCAGATCCGGAAATGCTGAAGAACTCCACGATCCCAAACTTTGAGAAGGGAGCAATCGAAGCAGGAAAAGATCCAAAGAAGATGGAACGTGCCATGCTCATCTGGTATTCGGTTGATGATGATATGACCTGTGCTATTGAAGGTAACCGGTTCTGGAGCGGAGTCCTGGTTCCGTCGATGTTCAAGTACAAGGTATACGAACCAAAAGAAGTCCAGGCACATGCAGCCCTGGTCAGTCATGACCTCATTCAGAAGAACTACATTTGTGGTACAGATGCCGAAGGTCTGATCAAGGAGATTGAGCGGTTTAAGAAGGCAGGTATCAACCACTTCTGTCTGGGGAACTCAAGTCCTGATGTGAACAAGGGTATTGATGTGTTCAAAGATGTAATTCCGGCGATCAAAGGACAATAAGATATCGGGAAGGAGGCAAGAGACTATCATGGTACCAAAAGATATCTCGGGTGTTTTTGAACATGCCCCTATCATATTTCCGGACTCTGCCACTGACACCGAGTCTAAACCCTGGTATTCACCTCCAGGATGTTACTGGTTTTTATTAAAAGACTTTATGAGCGAGAAAGAAACAGCAGGGAATTTAAGTTATCATATGGTGATGAGTCAGGAGCAGTGTGAAGTACCTCATCATGATCATGATGTTCAGTGGGAATGGAATGTGATTCTTAAGGGAAATGGTTCTTTCCGGTTAGGTACAAAAAATATTAAGATAACCGCAGGTCAGACATTTGCAACTCCCCCGGGTGTCTCCCATACGGTGCAGGCTGGAAGCCAGGAGCTCGTGCTTCTGGCAATGTTTGTTCCGGCCTTAGTATAATTTGTCATGAAAACGCTTCGCGTTTTCATATCTGGAAGCCT
>JAZDKH010000293.1:0-4054 GCA_043803325.1 Methanobacteriota archaeon
ATCTTAAAGGAAATCGGTTTTATGGGAAGAATTATATTTCTGTTGTACATCTGAATCCTTGATACCCATAAACATTTAATCCATACCTATTACCGGATAGAAACTAACACGAGTATACACGATACGAACCCCTCCCATCAATAACTAATGAACCAGAAATCTGCGGATTTAATCCTTATCTTTATTGTCCTGATATGGGATTCATCATATCTTACGATGAAATGGGGAATGGAGAGTTTTGTTTTGTTTTACCCATATCACGTTTCGTTTTAGCATCGCATTTGGTATCGGAATACTCCTTCTCTGGAGATATTGGTCTCCTCGGGTTAGGCTATTTCTGTGGATTTACCCTCCTCCTCTATGGAATGAAGACTACAACCACCACATCGGCAGGATTTCTCATGGCAACAACAGTCGTATTCGTCCCACTTCTTCAGATACTCTTCTTCCGGAAAATTCCTAATCTCTTCATTCTTTTAGCAATTTTTTTCTGTCTCTCCGGAGTGGGTCTCCTGACACTCAAGGACGGCCTAGCACTGGATTTCGGTGCGATACTCTGCCTCATCTGTTCATTCTGTTACGCAATGGTGATTGTGACAACCAAATGGGTTCTTAACAGCGGAGAGAATGCTCTCACCATCGGCGTGCTCCAACTTGGATTTACCTGTTTATTCTCACTCGGAGCAATGCTCATCTATGAGCTGCCACTTCAGGCAGTATCACCGGCAAGTTGGGCAATCATCCTCTATCTTGCCTTATTCTGCACATTGATCGGATTTGTTCTGCAGGCCGTAGCCCAGGAATTCACCTCCCCTGAACATACCTGCCTCATCTACACCCTTGAATCGGTGTTTGCCGCCATGTTTGGGTATGTGTTTCTCCGGGAGATACTGCCGGTTCAAGGGTATGCCGGGGTGATCCTGGTGTTTGCCGGCGTGATAATCGCGGTACGGTACGGGAAATCAACAAGGAAAGGTGGAGTGAACTGAGTATCCTTCAGGTGTCGGCTGGAATCGTATTCGTTTCATGTATACCACACACATAGTTGCAATCAGATGTCCCTACACCTCCTCCCCTTCGAACCTGAACACCTCCCCCCGATCTTCTTTCCCTGACCTTCTCGTAAAACCGGATCAAGGATTCATTCCATTGCATTACCATCCGGTCCATTCGGGCACATCCCCGGGCCCGGTCAGTAGTATATTTGTCCCGTTTAAAATCACTCATTGGACAGCCCCCGGATATCTGGTGACAATAATACCCAGAAACTATGTGAATTATTCTAATATAATAAGGATAAATCACTATAGGAGAGCAGAAAGAAACCTAAATAAATCAAGGGCAGATAATTTGCTATAAAAACTTTTTTTGTCTCCTTATTCATGAGCTAAATTAATTATCATCGATTTAACTTCCTTTGACAAATAAAAACCCTTCTGTTCAAGACATTTCACATGCTTGGATACTTCTTCAATGAGCCCACATTGCTTGGCTTTGAGGAGTAAAGCACAGGTTCCTGCAACAGAAATATGGTTCACCTCAGCATACGTTCTTGCGAGATTATCATCAATAATGACAAGCGAATCTGGTTTTTCAAGGGCAAGCATAAGAACTTCAGTCTCCCCGTCTCCAAGATCTGTCACCAATGGGATAGCCTTTGAAGCCTGGGGTATTTGTATGGTGACCCAGGAGAGAGATGATATATCCGGCACATCAACTCCGTTCTCCCTGCCAGCTTCAAGCTCTTGCACAACCGCTGGAGTGGTGACTATCTCACCAAATAGAGATGGCATGATTGAGAGTAATCCAATTTGATGGAGATAGAGGAACGGGCTGGTATTACAAATTACCCATGCCCAATGAGGCGATTTCACGATTCAACTCCTCGTTCGTGAAGGTGAAATTTGGAATCCGGTATTCATGAAGACGTGATAAAAAGAGTACTTTGGGAATACCGGCCATCTTTGCTGCAGCACCGGAAGAAAGCTGACCGATCTCATAGAGTTTTACTGCAGCGAGCATTCGTATCTCCAGTCCCACCTCTCCTGGCACTTTCTTGAGGGCCAGAAGTGTCTCATCTGGTATCTGAATAATAATCTCGCCCATTTTCGTTTCCTGTAAAATATATACTCATACCATTATGTGAACCCTATTCATATCTACTCATCGGAGTGATTGGAATAGAGTACCTGTTTACTGCTCACTTCTTGTCTCTTACTCTGGATATCCTTGATAGACACGTAATACTGATCGGGTGCGATCTCTGCCGGAACCGGAATATCTGGATAGTCCAGGGGAGTATCTGACTCCTGGTTCTCTTCGTCCTTCCAGATCTGGTCTAGATACTCTTCCGGTCTTCCTACTATCTCCCAGACTGTGCATCGTGCCTTCTCCAGTTCAAAGAATATCGCTCCATTTGCAGCCCGTGTCACAAAAATCCTGCACTCGTCGAGGAATGCAACCATATCTCCCATCTTCTTCCTCAGCTGCACCAGCCCCTGATTCTGATCCTGGGGGAATGAGATCTTCCGGGCGGGTTCCCAGGAACACGGTATCTTAAAGGAGACAACGACCTCTCCCGGACCCGTCAGGGTAGTGGTATTCCCATTCTGATCGAGTATTAATAATAAGGTTCAGGAAAAGGGTTGAAAAACGGTATCAATATCAGATATTTCTGCTTTCCGAACAAGAATGGATTTAACATTTTTCTTTAACGCATGACGATGCATTCCTTCATCATCGGTAAAGAGTGGAATATTCTGTAAATACGCCAGAGCAATAAAGTATGAATCAAATCCTGAACAACTTTGAGTTTCTGCAATGTTCCATGCGATGGTAAAAATATCATCTTCAGATATGAGAGTACTGGAGGTATGCAACCGGGCTGTTATCTTCTGGCTTGTTTGTAAATCAGTAAACCGACGGGAAACAGCGGCAACCTCGATTATACAAATTTTAGGGACCCAAATTTCTACACTATACTCTTCTATACATTTAAAAATATGGAGGCATTTGGTATGAGTGAGTGTCTCTCGTTCAAATATCATGGGGGGAATAGAGATATTTGGGGGAAAAAATCCCTTAATAATGACAGAAGAATCAAGAACACACTTATTCATAATATTTTTTGTTTCTATTCTCACCAAGGACGGTGTCTATATCTTCAGGAGCGGATAGATTACCTAATTCCTGCGCCAGACTATACAGTCCGGATTCAACACGGAGTGTTACAATTTCTCCATCCCTAAAGGGAATAGGTTCTAGGGGAAGTATCTGATCTCCAACAATCTTTGCTCGAATTAACATAATATCATATCCGATCGTCGTGAATAAAGAATTTAATTATGTTTCGTTTTATTAATTGATATAACATCTTGTAATGTAAATGTCTGCATTATTTCCTAACCCTCATACTATAACTGACAGATCAGGAGAATTTCATATAGATGATATATATCCGGAACATCTGACTCCGTTCTCCCTGCCAACTTCAAGTTCTTGCACAACAGCAGGAGTGGTGACTATCTCACCAAAAAGAGATGGCATAATTGAGAGTAATCCAATTTGATGGAAATAGAGGAATGGGCTGGTATTATATTCGGGTCGAATTTATGCCCTGACATGAGTATCCACAGGCTGAATCTCTTCAATACAAATCCCTTGTATCGAAGGAATAGGCATTCCTCTACGAAGACGGATGATAAGCCACCCGTCGATTATCTCTACAAGATTCTTTCTGCATTCTTCGAGCGTTTTTCCGGTGGCGTATACACCGGGAAGATCAGGGATCTCCCCGTAATATGGCTCCTCGTCCTCGATTAGTTCATAGTGTGCCTGTGCAAGAGCGGTGTTAATATATTCTATTATCATGATCGCTTCGGTTCACCTCATATTTTCAGATTCCAGATAAACTCTCATAGAGGTAATTTCCCAAACTTGATTTTCAGATTATACATTCGCTCCATGGGCCAATAAATTATCTGGACCTCTCAATTTGTGTTGTTCCTAACACCTGATTTCCTGTGCCAGATAATCCAACCCGAAGTATTACAAT
>JAZDKH010000294.1:0-2221 GCA_043803325.1 Methanobacteriota archaeon
CAAAAAATATTGATGAACTCGGGGGTCTTCTTGTCCGTATGCCCTGGACAGGAGGACTTTTCTTCATCGGAATGCTTTCCATATCAGCCATACCCCCATTCAATGGGTTTGTTGGTGAATTGCTCATCTATCAGGCCCTTATTTTAGGTCTCGCTCAATCTGATCCGGTTATGCAGGTTATCCTGATTATTGCTCTTTCACTTTTAGGTTTGTGTGGAGCTCTGACTGCAGTATGTTTTGTGAAAGCATTTGGTCTTACATTCCTTGCTCTTCCCCGAACATCAGGGGCGGTAAAAGCCCGGGAAGTATCTGGCCCGATGAAAGCCGGGCCGGCGATTCTTGCTGTTTCCTGCCTTCTGACCGGAGTATTCTCTGCACAGATCCTCACTCTGCTGGGATATCCGGGGTATCTCCCTGACATGCTGCTCCTCTCGATCCTACTTCTTGGAACAGGGGGAATTATTTACACTGCAGTGTATGCCTTTGCTTCACGGGAGACCAGAGTTGCAATCACCTGGGGATGTGGCATGAATGCACCAACGAATCGGATGGAATATACCGGCTCCGGTTTTACAGAGCCGGTCGTCCGGATATTTGCACCTGTGTACCGGACCCGGTTCTCAGTCTCCAGACGGTATTTTGACGAAGACCACTGTTTCCTCCGTGACGGGGCTGCAAAGATCTCCCTGATGAAATTCTTTGAAGAATATCTGTACCTGCCAATAGCACGGATTATTGATGCATATGCAGCGGGAGTGGCTAAATTGCAGAATGGGAGGGTGGACAGTTATGTTCTCTATGTCTTCATCGCGGTGGTTCTTCTAATCGTCATAATTGGGTGGATAGCATGATATTGTCCACAATCATTTCAGGTATTTTCAATGTTTTGTTGATACTCCTGATATCCCCCTTATTTATGACCCTTATAAAAAAAGTGAAAGCCAGAACTCAGAGACGGGCAGGCCCACCGCTCCTTCAGGGGTATTGGAACCTGGTAAAATTGTTCAGAAAAGAGGTTATTTACTCCGACTATGCAAGCCCGATATCGCGAATAGCTCCGTATGCATCTCTGGCTATCCTGCTAGTTGCGTCACTGATGGTGCCACTAATCTGGATTCCCCCCTTAGATCTAATCGCAGGTAATATTATCATCTTCCTCTACCTTCTTACCGCGGGCAGGCTTCTGATTGCATTGCTGGGTCTCGATGCAGGTAGCACATTTGGTGGGATGGGAAGCTCCCGTGAGATGAGTCTCTCTGCAGTAATAGAACCAACAACGGTGGTTGTATTCGCCGCTATGGCATACGTGGCAGGAACACTCTCGATTCCGGAGATGTTTAAACATGCGGCAGATACCATGAGTGTGAGCCCCACTATAATCCTCCTCTCAGTCTCATTATTTATCCTTATCATCGTTGAAACGGGGCGTATTCCGGTGGATAATCCAGAGACTCATCTTGAACTTACCATGATTCATGAAGGAATGCTCCTTGACACATCTGGAAGAAATCTTGCACTATTTGAACTCTCTCACGCGGTAAAGCAGACACTCCTGATGGCATTACTCCTGAACATACTTATCCCGTTCGGGATAATTCAGGAGTATTCATTCTTAGCCCTGATAGGTGCATTCATGCTCTTTATGCTCAAAGGGATCGGACTCTCGATTTTGATAGGCCTTGTTGAATCGTCTCTCGCAAAAATGAGGTTTTTTAGAATTCCGAATCTCTTTATGATTGCTTTCTTCTTCGCAGTTCTGACGATCTTTAGTGAGGTGATGATATGATCCCAAGTGGGATAGACGTAGCACTTCTTCGAATTTGCCTGGTTCTGGTTCTCATATCTGCAGCATTTCTCCTCTCTACCCGGAATCTTTCATCGCTTGTCAGGACATATGCCACCCAGTCACTTCTCCTGGTTTTCATTGCCCTGTTGATGGCCGTACTAGAACAGAAGAATATCCTCATTCTTATTGCAGGAATTACGCTGGTTTCCAAAGTTATCGGAATACCCTGGTTTATCAGAATGATTCAGAAGAAGATCCGGATACAGCAGGATATGCAATTTAGCTACGTACAGCCGACAGGAGCACTTATCGTAAGTATCATGCTCATTCTGTTGACCTATGTATGTTTTTCAAGAATTCTCCATAATCTCTATGCAGAAAACAGTCTTTTCTTCTTAGGGTCTGTTATTGGGGTATCACTCATGCTCATGGGCC
>JAZDKH010000295.1:0-2540 GCA_043803325.1 Methanobacteriota archaeon
GAATTTGGCGGTATATTCTCTGTTGCATCAATTGAATATCCTCGGGGGTGATGAAGGATAAGATAGGTTTACCCGATAACTCCTTATCAGAATACTTAAGCATCTGTTGCAACTTGATATTTGTGAAGGTTATTAATGCGTTTTCATCTGTTGTCACGATTCCTTCATTCAACTGTTCGATCAGCTTTCGGTAACGTTTTTCTCCTTTTCGAATCTTCTGCTCTGAATTTTTTTTATCAGTTATGTCAGTAAGGACAGTTAGGAGAGCCGGTCCACCTTCAAATGGAATTATTGATGCCCGCACTGTGACTATCCGGATTGTACCTGATCTTTGTTTTAGATGAAGTTCATATTCAGGTATATGTTCACCTGCCATTCGTCGCTGAATATTCTCAGTACTCATCTGATGCTGTTCATCAGGGATATATAAAAATACTTGAGACCCTATCATTTCCTGAAATGAATAACCCAGAATCTGTGAAATTAGTTCATTCACGAATAATATTACGCCTTTTCGATGAACAATTATATAATCGGGGAGATTTGATATCAATGAGCGATACTTTTCTTCGCTCTCTCGAAGAGCATTTTCAACCTCTCTTCTGATGGTAATATCTCGACCTACTGCCTGATATTCAATGATGTTTCCACCAGTGAATATACCAGAGTTACACCATTGTAACCATTTTTTTTGTCCGTCACGTAACGTTACCTGATGCTCAATTATTGCTGATGGTGACTTTTCGGTAATTAACCCAAGAAAGTCAGATATTTCTGCCTGTATCTCATCAGATCCCAAACCAAATAAGGAAGTCCCCGTTACAGATGACAATCCAAAAAACGAACAAAATGTATCATTCACAAACAGAATGGTGCCAGAGGTATCAAAACGAATAATGAGATCATTCTGGTTTTCAATCAGCGATCGATATCGATGCTCACTTGCAATTAGTCGAACTTCATTCTCCTGTAATGCCTCTATCAACATCTTTAATGAGTTAACCAGAAGATTAATCGAGCCTTCAAGCCGAGTAAACTCTGGGCTTCCAGTATTATGAATTGGGTAATCCAGATCTCCTTTGGCGATCTGAGCAATATCTTCAATTATCCGGTTTATCGGCCTGGTAAGAAACCTTGTCAGGAGATATGCAACAAATATTCCGAGAATGACATTCACGATGGCGATGAGCAGATGGTAGTTTAATGTCGATTGCAATTTAGATTCGTAAGAAGACCTGTCATAGGTAACTCTGGCAACTAAATCCAGCATATTATCAGATACTGTTTCATTTCCTCCTGTTTTAATGAAGAAATACGCATCTTCGGTCTTTTTATCCAGATTCTGCATCTCCTTCACCGTTTGATCTTGAAAAACTGTTTCAACAATATCGCGAGTCGCGTTATTAATTTCTTCCGAGGTAGGTGAGCCTTTTTTGATAGGCCTTACCATCTTATCATAGAGCGTGATTGATTTGACAATGGGACTTGTATTTAAGAGGGAATCTGCAACAGAAAGATATGAGAATTTTGCCCGTTCTGTAGGATATTCTTCAATGATTGTAGAAAGTTCAAGAATATACCGGTGATCTGGTGTTGGAAGGTATGCAAATTTTCGTACCTTCTTATTGGCATTAAATCCAAGTACTGATCTATCTGATTTAAAAGAATTTCCGAGTCTGATGTCAGTGATATCGTTGTAGACTTCCGGCCATTTTTTAAAGTCCAATCCCTTATCTGGTATATAAGTTGTATTTATAACAATACCATTTTCATCAATTATGTAGAAATCTAAATGTGATGCGATTTTCGGTGACAGTCCGGATCTGATCTTCCCAATATCAATTGTTAATGGTTCCCCGGTTGAAATATTATATGCATGCAGAAAAGGGAGAAAAGCCTCCTTTAAATCACTATCATAGGTTAAGTCAAATAACCGAAAGCCATGCGCTACCAGAATTAAAGAATCTGCAAGATGACGATCTGTATTCACCATCGACATCTCCCAGTCATGTTCGAGATTTTGTCTTGTTTCAGAGTATGATAACGCTGAAATCAGAGTGATAAAAAGAATCAGAACCCCTATCATGGTTATCATGATAAGAAAGGAAAGTGAGATATATTCTGATATTCTTCCTTTCTTTTTCATAATTTTCCTGATAATTTTGATATATTCAGATTCTACTTTGTCTACGCATCCTAATCACAATTGACAAAGACACTTAAATAAAAATAATCGAAAATTTCGGTTGTTCTCTGAACATTAATATTCACGCATTAATATTAAACCTATCATTATGCTGTTACAGAACGTTTTTTGGCTGATACAACAGATAATTCCTGAAATGTTTCAGGACGTCTGAAGCAAACAGACCTTGTTATCCGTATCTGATCTGGATACAACATAAAATAATGAAACCCAAAAAAAAATATAATGACCGCGGAGATTATTCCTCACCTTCGCGTTCTCAGCATAAAAAAGAAACAAAATCCCGGGAACAGGGTGACTCCCTCTCGATACAGAGGTCACAATCAAAGAATCG
>JAZDKH010000296.1:0-2472 GCA_043803325.1 Methanobacteriota archaeon
GGACGCACATCTGGCTTTTCTACTACGATACGAACAGAACCCTCCGGCACCGGGGTTACGGGTATTGGGGGGACTGATGCACCAATCCGTTTCTTTGGAGGTGCCGGCGCTACCGAAACACGACCTTTTGCAGGAGTCACAGGAGCCGGCGCAAAAGCCGGGATCGGTTCTGGTTCAATGTTCGTTCTTTCTGCAACCAGAGGAGGAGGAGTGATTACAACCGGAGCCGGGATAGGGGGTCTGCTAACTGGTATTTCCCTGACGCTGACATTCTCCTGATACGCTTCCGGTTTTGGTGCATCAGCAGGTTCATCAAGCCGGATTTCAGGTGCTTCTTCCCGTTCAGGTGGATATCCATTGATTGCAGTAAACCACTCCCGACACTCTTCTTCAGGCTCCAGGATGAGGTTGGTGAAGACAAGATGCATCACCCGGTTCTGTCCTCCTACTTCCATCGAGATAGAAAGTGATGGGCGATCCCTCTCATCCCGCTCTAAATCTGCCTGTTTGATGACTGAGAATGGTATCTCTTTGGTGATCTGTCCGGTCATCTGACGGGTACTATCGATCAGAATGAGTCTTTCGCTGGTGAGAATGGCGAGGAAGACAAAATCCTTGATACGAATCCCGTCTGTATATCTGGCCATGATCTCACCGATATCAAGGAGTCTGAATGGATTGAACTTTCCTCCCTGATCTCCTTCGTCACCACTCCGGGTTCCTTTGATATTATCCAGCAATGACATAACTTCTCTACAATATCTCTCTGATCAGTCCGGGAATCTCGGAGAGCCGGGAGGCAACCGGGACACCAAGAGCTTTCAGGCGTGAAATTTTCGAATTTGCATCCCCTTCACCACCAGATACGATTGCCCCGGCATGACCCATGCGTTTCTCAGGTGGGGCTGATGTTCCGGCAATGAAGACAACAACAGGCAATTCTGCTATACGGGCTCCCTCTTCTTCAAGATTTCCCCCAAGTTCCCCAAGGATTACAACCGCTTTTGTTAAGGGATCCTCAGCAAACCGGTACAGAACGTCAGCAAAGGTCTGCCCTATTACCGGGTCTCCCCCAATACCGACAACACTACTCTGACCTATCCCGGCTCTCGTAAGTTCATGAACCACCTCATAGGTGAGTGTGCCACTCCGGGAAATGACTCCTACCGGTCCGGGAGTATAGAGGTGTGAGGGCATGATGCCCATACTGATCTCACCCGGACAGAGGAGGCCGGGACAGTTCGGACCGATGACCGTGCATTCATGCATCCGGGCATAGGCAGTAGCTTTCATCACATCATGAACCGGGATATGCTCGGTGATCGCAACCACGAGTTCAAGACCGGCATCGGCAGCCTCCATGATAGAGTCGGCAGCTGCAATCCCAGGGACAAACATAACACTCGCAGTCGCGTCATGGGTTGACACTGCTTCCCTGACACTGTCATAGACCGGGACTCCTGCTGATTCCTGACCTCCTTTTCCCGGTGTCACCCCTGCGACCACTCCCTCGCCTCCTACTGAGTGAGAGTACTGGTTCATCCTGTTGATATGAAACGAACCCTGATTTCCGGTAGCGCCCTGCACTATCACCCGGGTGCTCTTGTCAGCAAAGATCATCGTGCTACCTCTACAGCTGCAGCAACTGCTTCTTCCATAGTATCGAGCATCCGGTACCCGTGAGCATTCAGCATGGTTCGACCTTCTTCCTCATTTGTACCTGCAAGCCTGACGATGACCTGCTGTTTAACGCCGGCTTCAATAATCCCTGCTGCAACCTCGTCACATCGGGTGATACCACCGAGAAGATTTACAATGATGACGAGAACCCCCGGCATCGAACCTAAAAGTCTGACTGCGTGGGCAACCCTTATGCGGTCTGCCCCACCCCCAACATCAAGAAAGTTGGCAGGTCTTCCGCCAAGGACGGTGATCAGATCTACGGTTGCCATCGTAAGGCCTGCCCCATTCCCGATGACCCCGATAGACCCGTTCAGTTCGACAAACGAGAAACCAAATTCTTCGGCTTTTCGTTCGCGATCGGTCAAATCCCGGTTTTCTGAGAATCCCTGTCTGCCAAGTGCATTATCATCGATGATGAGTTTTGCATCAGCCGCATAGACCCCGGCCGGAGTTGTGACCAGGGGATTAATCTCAGCCAGGAGAGCATCGCGGGATCTGAAGACCTGATATAATCGGTTAATTATCGGTCCCATCTCTTTTGGAGCATCGTTCAAAAGGTATCGTATGGTATATCCGGGGATATCTGTGAGGAGAGGATGAATAATTGCACGGCGAATCGCATCTGGATTGTTCTTTGCTACCTCTTCGATATCTATTCCGCCGCTTGCGGTGAAGAGAATGAGAGGTGAACCAGAAGAGCGATCGATGGTGATTGAGAGATAATATTCATGTTCTATCGTGATCCGTTCTTCAATCAGGACCGCATGAACCGGCACTCCTTTAATAGAA
>JAZDKH010000297.1:0-4723 GCA_043803325.1 Methanobacteriota archaeon
CATCAAGGGACCAGTTGGCGCAGAAGTGGTTCTTGATATCGGAAATGGTGTTCTGGTCACCTCAATGATCACTGCCCATGCTGTAGAAAATCTGAATCTAAAGGAAGGACAGCAGGCATATGCAGTAGTAAAATCATCCGAAGTTATGATCGCTATAGATTGAGATAATACCACTTCGTTCCTTCATCAATTTAACCCGGATTTCCCGGATCAAACTTTTTTCACGATACATATAAAGTAATTTGTTCCGCATATTCACTTACTTCTTTTCACGGTAATTTCTATAGCCATTAGAGTTAATCAAATTCAATATACAATTTCTTTTTGTTCTTTGAATGGCATAATACTTAGAGAAAGTAAGGAGTGCATCTATGAAAAAGATAATTTCGTATCTAATTACCGGGCTGGTTCTTCTCCTGCTCGCGGCGCAGATTGGCTGTGTATCTGCAGCTGATACTAACCAGACAGAACTTATGATTTTTGCTGCAGCATCTCTGACTGGTGTGGTTGGGGATCTCGATCCAGTATTTGAAGCTGCACATCCCGGAGTTACTGTCACCTCAAACATTGACAGTTCATCAACTCTCGAAACACAGATAAAAGAGGGTGCATATGCTGATCTCTACCTTCCCGCAAGTGCCAAAAACATGGACAATCTGGTGAAGGAGAAATTGATCGATAATGCAAGCGTAACCCCGTATGCAACCAACAAACTGGCGATCATCGTCCCGGTAGATAATCCGGCAAAGATTACCTCCCTTGCTGACCTTGCAAAATCTGGTGTTAAGATTGTGAGCGAGACTTCAGAGGTTCCGGTCCGAAGGTACACCGAACAGATGCTGAATAAGACCGTCAACGATACCGCGTACGGACAGGCATTTGTTGATGCATTCAGGTCAAACATCATCTCAGAAGAGACCAATGTTGCCGGTGCAACCACAAAAGTTGCTCTTGGAGAGGCAGATGCAGGAATTACGTACTACTCTGACGTTACCAAAGATCTCGGAGATAAGATAACAATTATCGATATCCCAGAGAATCTTAATGTAGTAGCATCATACCCCGCTGGTATCCTGACCGAATCAAAGCAGTCCGAACTTTCAAAGGAGTTTATCGGACTGCTTACTTCTGATGAAGGAAAAGCAATACTGAAAGACTACAATTTCATTCCTGTATAACTACGATTTCAAGAAATCAGGCTAGGATATCCGATAAAGGGATACAAATGGTATACTCTTTCTCCCCTGGCCTGAAAAAACTTGTAACAACTCTCTTTTTACCTTGCTTTATTGCCGATTAGGTCTAAAATTGAACATTCAGAAAATGTTTCATAATCATACGAAATTTATGAATTTAATTCGAGATAATCCATATCATGAAATCAGGTAGAGTCTATTCCGGAAAGAGTAAAAAACAAATTGGTCTTGTCCTATTTAGCCTGATTATCCTCATTACCATACTTTTTTTCACCCTGCCCCTCCTCGCACTCCTGCTCAGGATAACCCCGGATGAGTTCATATCAGCAATACTTAAACCGGATGTTCAAAATGCAATTTTTCTCTCTCTCATTACCGCAGGTGCATCAATGGTGATTATTGTCCTATTCGGAACACCCTTGGCATACCTGAATGCACGGGTACCATATCACGGCCGCGATTTCGTTGAGACCCTGTTAGATCTCCCAATAGTGCTCCCCCCTTCTGTTGCCGGACTTGCCTTACTGGTTCTGTTTGGGAGGCGTGGTCTTATCGGTGCATATCTGAACGATGTGGGAATCACTATTATCTTCACCACATTTGCCGTGGTACTCGCCCAGGTCTTTGTCGCGGGGCCATTATATATCAGACAAGCTAAAACTGCGTTTGCTATGGTTGATCAGGTCTATGAATCGGCATCACGAACCCTTGGGGCTCCCGCTCTGACAACCTTCATACGGGTAACTATTCCCCTTGCATGGACCGGCCTTGTTTCCGGAGTGATATTAAGTTTTGCCCGGGCTATCGGAGAATTCGGAGCAACCATTATGGTTGCAGGAAATTTACCAGGAAAAACACAGACGATGCCCCTGGCAATCTATGGGCTTATGCAGAGTGATCTGACTGCATCAATTGCCCTTTCACTGGTTCTTATTGGAATATCCTGTATTATTCTGATTATGATACGGTTCCTTGCAGGGAGGTCTGCCTGATGCTTACTGCTCACCTCATAAAAAAACTGAGAGATTACGAGATGAAGATAGAATTCACAGTAAATCCTGGTGAAGTCCTTGTTCTTCTCGGTGAAAACGGATCCGGGAAATCAACGATTCTCAATCTTTTAGCCGGACTTCTTACCCCGGACGAGGGAGAGATAACCCTGGGCGGAAATACGATATTTAGCAGTGAAAAAGATATATTCAGTCCACCTGAGGAGAGGAATATCGGGTATGTCTTTCAGAATTACGCACTTTTCCCCCACATGTCTGTATTCGAGAATATTGCATATGGTCTGAAAATGCGGAATAAACCTAAAACCCAAATAATTGAGCAGATCCAAAGAACTCTGAAAGATCTCGATATTGCTCATGTCAGGGATGAACGGGTGACAAATCTTTCCGGAGGGCAACGACAACGGGTAGCTATTGCCAGGGCACTGATTATCGAGCCGCATCTGCTTTTACTTGATGAACCCCTCACCGCCCTTGACCAGGCATCCCGTGATAGAATACGGGTTGAACTCCGGGATCAACTGGTTACGAGTGGTCAGCCATCAATCCTGGTAACTCACTCCATGAAAGATGCCCAGATCATCGGAGATAAAGTAATAGTATTGCACAAAGGAAAGGAGATCTGGACAGGGAAACCCGATAAACTCGAATCCGTTAGCGGGGCACCAAATCTATCGAATCAAAATTGCGAATGTCAGGATTACCTCGATTTTGGATCGATTGCGATTGACTAACCGTCCTTCCCTCTTTTATATCAATAAAATTAACCAATTCAGATTATCACAATAATTATTTTCTCATACATACATTATCGTAAACCTACTTCGAAGTAGGACCTGGAGGAAATAAAAATGCGAATTAGTGCCAGAAACACAATCAAGGGAACAATAAAATCGATCATCAAGGGACCAGTTAACGCAGAAGTAGTCCTTGATATCGGAAATGGTGCCCTCGTCACCTCAATGATCACTGCCCACGCTGTAGAAAATCTGAATCTGAAGGAAGGGCAGCAAGCATATGCAGTAGTAAAATCTACTGAAGTTATGATCGCTATAGATTGAGATTATACCACTTCGCTCCTTCATAAATTAAACCCGGATTTCCCGGATCAAACTTTTTTCAAGAGACACAGGGAGAAATTTTTCCACATATTTCCTCACTCCTTTTCACGGTAATGTCGTTTATACCATAGATTGGGTTTTCATATTGATGTGAGTTCCTATGTTCTTCCTCTCGCTGGAAAGTGCGTTCAGACATTAGGTTGAGGGTAATCTTTCCCATATTCCCTGTGTTGATTATCTACAGATCAATTCCTTACCAGGTCATAACCTCAACCCAGTCTCCCTCGCGATATCCTTCACTTCCTGCAGGGATCCTTACAATTCCATCACTCTGGGATAACATATGTATCAGACCGGATTTCCCGAATACCGGAGATGCACAATCATCAGTGATGCTCATTCTGATATATCGATCACGATCTCTGTTAGCAAGCAGATGGTCTGTAAGTCTGACCCGTTTTCGATAGACATTCTGACAGGGTGATCCTTTCATGGCCTGTATCAGATGGATGACAACAAGTGTTAGGACCATAAACGTCGCCGAAGGATGTCCCGGAAGGCCGATTACGAGGACGGTCCCGATCTTCCCTATTGTAGTTCGTTTATCAGGAGCAAATGAGATCCCTTCGGTATACACTTTCCCCAGGGTTTGAATCACCTGTGCAGTGATATCATGTTGATCCCGGGCACTTCCCCCACTTACAATAATGGCATCGCATTCCTGGGATGCCTCATCTAAAAGCGTTGTAAGGTCGTCAGCGTCATCCCTAATAATCCCGTATCTCACAGGGATGGCACCCTGACGCTTACAAAATGCAGTGATAAGATATGAATTAACCTCTCTGACCTCTCCGGATTTAGGGATTGATTCTGAAGGGACCAATTCCCTGCCAGTAGAGATAATTCCGATAACTGGTTTTTTCCGAACCTTCACCCGGATTTTTCCAATGGATGCAAGAACTCCAATATCCTGAGGTCTTAATTCCCATCCTTCTGGATAAACGGATTCATTTTTTTTAAAATCTTCATCTCTTCGCGTGATATTTGCGTAAGAAGGGATAGGCTGGGTTACCCGGACCTGGTCTAGAGCCATAGTGCAATGTTCTGATATTATTACCGTGTCAGCCCCTTCGGGAAGTATCCCTCCGGTCTGAATCGCGATAGCCTGGCCATGGTTGATACCTCCGAAGTCAGAAACTCCTCTGAGTACAACTCCAATGAGCGTAAGAAAACAGGGATTTTCTTCCGAAGCATCTGCTATGTCTGAAGCGATAAGGGCATATCCACTCATGGTAGAACGATCAAATCCTGGAAAATCTGTCGTTGCTTTAATGGCCTCGCTCAAGATGCGTCCATTAGCTTTATCGATTGATATTGTTTCAGTGCCAGTTTTATGGGCAATGGTTTGGACAATCTGGATTGCTTCTTCAAGGGGTACATTATTGTGATCCTGAAG
>JAZDKH010000298.1:0-2013 GCA_043803325.1 Methanobacteriota archaeon
TAAATGCAGCCAACACGGCGCTGAAGCGGATGTGGCAAAACCACACGCAGCTCACCAATATCGATCCACTCGAAACCGACCTCGGCTCCGCTGCCGAATCCTGGAAATTCATCACCGAATCCTGCCAGAAAGCCCGGGCCGCCAACCTGATGCGGGATTTCGAGGCAGACGTTGAAGAGGATCAAAATCTTTTTCATTACTATGGTCTTTGATATCATTGTGCAGTGATCATGCGAATGTCCCATACCCGGTTTTCTTCTTGCAGACCCCGCTTACACAATTTTGAGAACTCGTGTCAGTATACACATCAGATGTATTCGAGAGGAGATCATCTCGCTGGATTCCGACCTTGTCTAACCCTTCTTTTGCAGCCTGCTTCAATTGAAACAGTTTCTTTGCTGTCATCTCACCCCCCCTCCGGGTTTGATTAACAGAAACATTACCTGCCATTTCTTCAGGAGTGGTATTGACCAGGTTAACAGAAGGGATTTCTTCAGTAAATGAAATTAAGGAATATTCACGCACAACGTACGGATCGGTACTGTTTGTCTCTTCATTAGCTATCGCAGGAGAGAAGAATATCAGGCCTGCAATAATGAGGAAGATAAACAGTCTCTTCATTCTGTAGTTAGATTTGCACCCTGACAAAAAAAATGAGAGGGCTCTGTCACCGATCCCGTCTGATGAGAAGCAGAGCTACGAGCAATCCTGCAGGAACAAGGATGGCCGAAAACGGGGAGCGCGACTGGGTAGGAAGAGAAGTTGGTGTCGATTGCCCGGTAGAGGTCGGAACAACGGTAGCCTGCGGGGTCAGGTTAATCGAAGCGGTAGTAGATCTTCCGGCATCAATCTGAACCCGGTTGGCATAATCATTATATCCATTCATCTTCAGGAGCAGTCCATACTGACCTGGTACGACGGTTGAGATACTTACCGGTGTTATTCCTACCAACTGATTCTCCAGAAACACCTGAGCACCTGCGGGGGATGAACTCACACTGAGTGTCCCGTTTATTGCAGACGGGATGGGTGGAGCCTTCAACTCAGCATTCACCGGCGTCGTCTGTCCGGCAATGACGGTGATAGATGCAGAATAGTCCTCACTCTGGGGTTCCTTGAGCTGGATGGTGTACACACCCGGAGTCAAATCAGGGAGATCCAGATATCCGGAAGACGGGGTCAGACCCTGGTAATCAGCATTCAGAAAGACCGAAGCACCTGAGGGATTACTTGCAACCGAGACCGATCCAGTCGTTACTTGAGGCGTGTTTACCGTCATGATCGGGGTGATCTGGGTCTCCTGCCCGGTTGTGATCATCACTTGTTGCGTGATCGTCTGATATCCAGAGAGCAGGAGTTTCACCGTATGAGAGCCGGAAGCAAGATTTCCAATCCGCTGCGGTGTCTGCCCCTGCCACAGGTTATCTACCCTCACATCTGCACCCTGAGGATATGAATCAACAAACAGGGTACCAGTAGACTGGAGCACTGTCAGGGGAGCATACACACTCTGGGAGCCATAATTCAGTACAACCTGTTGAGTGTAAGTATTGTATCCGGATTTACTCACG
This sequence comes from Methanobacteriota archaeon, assembly GCA_043803325.1. Lineage (GTDB taxonomy): Archaea > Halobacteriota > Methanomicrobia > Methanomicrobiales > Methanospirillaceae > Methanospirillum. The sequence continues at coordinate 1,572 of JAZDKH010000298.1, forward strand.
GTTATCATATGGGTACCCGGAAGCACCAGCGTGAACGTGCAGGGGGTCAGATATTGCTGACCAGAGTCCAGGGTTGCAAGAGCCCCGGACGGACTTGAAGTGACCGAAATACTCCAATATTGAGCAAGCGGTGTGAGAGGAGCATACAGGGGAACGGTCTGATCCTTCCCTGGATTATAAGAGAGATGTTGGGTATAATCGCTATATCCATTCATTCTCACCATAAAATCATGAGATGGAGATGCGGTACTCATAACCTTCACCAGAACCGGACTCGTACCCTGATAATTCGTATCAAAGAACACATCAGCACCCGTGGGAGCTGAATCAATCTTAAAAAACCCAAAGTCTCCACCAATCTGGGTTGGTTCTACGGTGATTGTCGGCTCGATAGCAACAAGATTTGCATACTCAGTACCCATCAATAATGAGTATTTCGCAA
>JAZDKH010000299.1:0-3265 GCA_043803325.1 Methanobacteriota archaeon
ATAATTACATACATGTAGTAACATGGTTTCGGGTGGGAAACGCGAAGCGGTTCATGAAGGTTTCTTACAATAATGACTATTCAGAATTGTGAAGGAAAGGCAAAGCCGTACCAGGTTCGCCAGTTCTGTAAAATTATTGAGCAGTATAATTTAATGGAGTAACATGAAAAACAGATTTCCAATTGAAATTTTTTACAGCGAAGAAGATGAAGGATACATTGCGGTAGTCCCGGATCTATCAGGATGTACTGCTTTTGGTGAGGATGAAGAGGGAGCTCTAGCAGAGATTAAAACAGCGATCAATCTCTGGATTGAAACCGCCAGAGGAGAAGGGAGGACTATTCCAGAACCATCCGGCCAGGATCTCCTTGAGAAGTTTATCTCCTGCCAAAAAGTGATGGTATCCTGACCTCCTTTCTCAACCATGAAGATAATAACTCATCCCCACCTCAATCCGGTAAATAATATTACTGAAACATTACTTGGAAAATATAAAGACACGGTAAATCTATCGCAAGAAACCACCTCATTAGAATTTCTTCAATCTTTAAGAAACTAAAGATATGAACACAATCAATATTGATTCTAACATATACCTGAATCTTTTTTGAAAACATTTATCGATCTAAAAATTAAATGTTCTCCATAAACATTTGACTACTCCAAAACAACCGTGCCCATCCTAAGCTTTGAAACAACACATTGGCTGCAGCCGATAAACTTCGTAATAATATGGATGCGGCCGAGTACTAGCGTGTCGTCCTCGGCCTAATATTTCTTAATATCTCTTTAATGCTTTTGAAGAACTCCATGCAAAACTGAGTAATGATCCAGAATCTGACCCGACGGATTTCGATGAGTATCAAGGATAGAATGTTTTTAGGATCCCAAAAGAGTCACGATAGCCATATCTCTAGAGAAAGCATAGTATCCATAGATAGGTGTTATTATTTATGAAATGGGAAACGGGTTTGAAGAATGAGTGTATTCCGAATATTCACAGTTACTGTGAACATCATTACAAGGAGCTGTAACTTTCTTTAGTTTGAAAGAATTCATATGTCTAAAAACGATTATACTCTATTACAACCACTCCCCCGCTACAAATAGGATCTTTCTATGAACGATACTGACCTCGACATCTTACTCCAGGAAGGGGAAACCTCCATGTTAGAGTATAAGGAATCTCTCTCCTCCGGGTTAGCCCGCGAACTGGTAGCCTTTGCCAACACTTCAGGCGGGAAGGTCCTTCTCGGAGTAAGGGACGACGGATCAGTAAAAGGGATCGAAGACTCGAACGATCTTCGGGCACGAATCCAGGACATCGCCCGTAACTGTGATCCACCTGTGCATATTCTCATAGAACAGATCAATAACGTAATTATCATCACCGTCAGGGAAAGCACGGAAAAACCGGTACAGTGTAGTGACGGTTTCTTCTGGAGACAAGGTGCTACATCTCAAAAACTGACTAGGAATGAGATCCGAACATTCTTTCAGAAAGAAGGGGCTATCCGTTTTGACCTCTCAATATGCAGAACATTCCGGTACCCTGAAGATTTTGACCAGACAAAATTTCAGACCTGGATCTCCAGCAGTGGGATATCTTCGAAAGGAGAGATCGAAGATATCCTGGTAAACATCGAGGCGGCGGAAAGATCCGGAGATACTCTCCTCTTCAGAAACCCGGGTGTGCTCTTCTTTGCACAGGAACCACGACGGTTCTTCAACCAGGCATATATCACCTGCATCCTGTTTAAAGGAACAACCAACGTACATATCCTTGATCGGAAGGACTTCGCAGACGGGGCAGTATCAGATATTGAAGAGAGTCTTCGGTTTATAGAACGGAACACCCGGACAGCGTACCGAATCGAACATCTCATACGAGAAGAGATACCCGAATACCCAATGGCTGCTCTCCGTGAAGCGATCACCAACGCCGTCATGCATCGGGACTGGTTCAATGACGGAGCCAACGTCTTTGTAGAGATCTACTCTGACCGGGTCGCAATAAGCAATCCCGGAGGACTCCCACCAATTATGCAGCAGTCAGATCTCGGGCACAAGAGTGTGAGGCGAAACCCCATTATAGCGGATCTCTTTCACCGGATCGGGTTTATTGAGAAGGCAGGAACCGGTATTCAGCGAATGAGGGGGCACGGGAACTTGGATTTCCGGAGCCGAAATTTGAGGTTGATGGATTCTTTACTGTCACATTTCTGCCTATGATCAGAACTGATACGAAAGATCGGCACCAGGATGGCACTAAGAAGGCACTAAGTGGGCACTAAGTGAGGAGAAGAGAGAACTTCTTTCGGCTTGCCAGCAAGAAAAAACATTAGTTGAATTGCTCTCCATCCTTGGCAGATCAGACCGAACAAAATTCCGGAAAAATGTGTTGATGCCCCTTATTCAGGACGGCCTTATCGAGATGACGAACCCGGATAAACCAAGAAGCCAGCATCAACGGTATCGGACAACACCTGCTGGAAAGGAAATGCTTCGCGAATATTAGATCGGAATGGTTAGCAAAGCTCCCCCTGGACAGGAGAAATAATGAAACCCGGACTCTGTGAATCAGAAGTTGAAGAAGTTGTCCTTGAGATCTTTCGAGATCTCGTACCCTCGGAAATATTGAATAATCTTATGTTTAATAGGTAATACAGGGCAGATTTGGAGTATTCAGAAGAGTTGCATCACGAGTAATGAGTTTTTCATCCCATTGAATAGCAGAAGATGCTATCATGGCATCGAGAATTGATAGAGAAGAACCCTTATCTTTCATAGTATGATAGAGATCGGCGAACACCATCGCAGTTGTGTTATCAAAGGGAACTGGCTCAAATTTATTAATAAATCCTATTGCCTGATTATATTGCTTCACATTATATCGTTTCACACCAGCCAGGAACTCAGCAATAGCTACAGTAGGTACTCTAAGATTTTGATGATGGCGGACAAGGTCTATAGCACCTTCTTGTCCATGAAGAAGATCGATAAGAAAGCAAGTATCACAAAGAGTCATCATACCTGATCTCTAATGTATCCGCGATCCATCTCTTTTTTCCCTCTCAACGCAGCATCAGCCATCGCTACACGATCTTCATGAGGGATAGTATTGAGATACGCAAGAATGTCCGGTTCATGTTCTCTGCACAAGCGGATAATAACCTCAGATATTGATTCCTTCGGTTGTTTTAATGCTAGGATTTGCCGATATGCAGTTTCATTAATATTGATAGTCTCGGACTTCATTAGATTC
>JAZDKH010000300.1:0-8326 GCA_043803325.1 Methanobacteriota archaeon
CTATATAAATGATAATCCTGCAGATCAAACTGTTCTTATTGGGAACGGGGGAACTCAGGCTCTGGATCTGAGTGCTTCCTGCTCAACATCGGCGAGTAAATATCAGTTTCAGGGTCAGGTGATGCTGGATACGCAGTATGCTCCGTCAGGTACAGTGGTCTCTGCTCTTGTAGATGGGAAGACTCGATCTCAGGTATCAGTCAACCAGGCAGGTCAGTATTCAGGCCTTATCGTCCCGGTATATGCATCAGATACGGGCAAGTACCTCACCTTTACTGCGATGTTAAACGGAGCTACCTATACAACGGCCCAGCAGGTCTGGATCGGCACCTCCGGGAGTGGATCAGGCAGTGGAGGGGTAACCTTGATGTCAATTGAGACAGCAGGAAGTGTTTCATCTGAGGGTACAATATCCCAGAATCTTGATCTCACTTTCACTTCTGCCTCCTCTCAGGCCAAATATCTGCTCAATGGGGCAGTAAAACTCGGGGATCAGTTTGCTCCAAGTGGTACCATTATTACTGCTCTGATAAGCAATCAGGCACGTTCTCAGGTTTCGGTCTCCTCAGTTGGACAATATTCAGGCCTCTCGATTCCGGTGTATCCGTCAGATACTGGCAAGTACCTTACCTTTACGGCGACTTACAATGGGGTTACCTATACCACGACTCAACAGGTCTGGATCGGCACCTCAGGCAGTGGGACGACCGGTAGCGGTGGAGTCACGTTGATGTCTGCAGAATCAGCTGGAGTCTCTGCAGAGGGAACTATATCCCAACGGGTGGATCTCTCTTTTACAACATCAACATCGCAGGGAAAATATCAGTTCTATGGCGGAGCAACGATTGATGGTTCTCCGGTTCCCCTTGGTACTCTGATCTATGCCATGGTTGACGGGCAGGTTCGCAGTCAGATTGCAGTCACCAGTTCCGGACAGTATGCCTCACAATATGGTCCATATCTCGAAGTTCCGATCACTCCTGGTGACATTGGAAAGACCATCCGGTTCCAGACTGATTCTGGTGCAGAGGCTGATCAGACACAACTCATTGTCAGTGGCCTTCTCGTCTCAAAGGCTCTGAATTTCTCCTCAAAATCATCAGTAGCAGCTGACTTTACGGCGACTCCCCTGCAGGGAGCCGGTCCGCTCTCAGTGAAGTTTACTGATAAATCCAGTGGAAGCCCGAAGTCCTATTACTGGGATTTTGGTGACGGTTCAACCTCAACTGATCGTAACCCACTCCATATCTTCGTTGCTGATGGGGTATATTCAGTCGGACTGGTGACTGGATACTGGAATGGACAGTCAAAGACGGTGGTGAAACAGAATTACATCTCTGTTGGTGCTGTCAGCCCTCCAAATGCACAGATTGGGTTAAATCCTGGGTGGAACTTCGTTTCAACCCCGAAGATGCTTGCTGACGGGATGAACAATGCAAAAGCTCTGTTCGGCAGGATAGATGTTGGTGGACACAGTATCTTCAGTTACAACCCGAGATCAAAATCCTGGACAACCGTAGGGCCAACCACGGTGATAAATCCACTTGATGCTGTCTGGATTTATTCAACCAAGAAGGATGCGGTATACCTCTACTTTGCTGGTGATGCTCTCCAGATACCTCCGACCAAAAAACTGACAAAAGGCTGGAACACCTTTGGCGTGACAAGTCTGAACACCATGCCTGCTTATAATGCTCTCCTCTCAATCAAAGATCGGTGGGTGTACGTGATTGGGTATGATTCAGTAACTCAGAGATTCCAGAATACCATCATGAATGTTCCTGAAAGTGCCCAGGGCCAATTATATCCAGGGTTTGGGTACTGGATCTACATGAGTGAGGATGGAGACCTGGCAGCTGTCGGGCTCTGATGGCTCATCTTTTTATTGGTGACTAATATGGACAAACGAGGTCGATAAATATGAAGATTCTGACAGGATTAATCGCAACTTCTTTACTGCTGCTTCTCTGTGTTCCAACACTTGCTGTTGAGTTTGAACCGCTTGCAAACTTCAGCATTGAGGAGGTCATGACCCAGATTCCGGGGCTTGAGGAACAATTAACTTTTGACTCGGTATATGACTGGAAACCCCGGGTTGATGAGCGGTATGTGACCTGGGTCGTTTATAATGGTGAAGGAAAGGTCTGGTATTATGATACCCAGGGTGGTACACGCGAAATGGTTGCAAATGTCCCTGGTGACCAGAACGATCCTGATATATCAGGGGGCGTCATCGTCTGGGATGACAACCGGAATGGGAACTCTGATATCTATTCGTATAATATCGCGATGAATAAAGAAGACATCGTGTATAGTTCGACGAGTAACAAATTCCGACCAGCCATCTCGAATGATGTTGTTGCTTTTGAGGATTACGGTACTGATGATATCAGGGATATTGGTTTTAAGAAAGTCGGTTCTACTGCAAATCCGGTCTTCATCGATCCAAACTCGATGGATAAGGCAAATCCTGACATTGACGGTGACTGGATTGTCTATCAGCAGCTTGATGATGGACGGGAAGACTGGGACATCTATGCATATAATATCAAAACCCAGCAACTCATCCAGGTGACCAGGGATCCTGCCACTCAGCAAAATCCACGAATTTCGGGAGATCTGATCACCTGGGAGGATAATCGAAATGGGAAGTGGGATATCTTCATGTACAACATCAAGAAGGATCTCACCACTGCGGTTACCTTTGATGATGTAGATGATCGCTCCCCTTCAATATCGGGCAGTAATATTGTCTGGACAAGATTTGAGCAGGATGGAACCAGCGATATCTACATGATTAATCTTCAGATTCCAAAGACCTATGTAGTCTGTGCAGGTCCGGGGAATCAGATCAACCCTGATATCTATGTCGATAAGGTAGTATGGCAGGATGATCGGTTTGGAAATTGGGATATCTTCTTGTACACTCTCAAACCTGATACTCCTTTCAGACCTTATGAATTCTATGGACCGGTGACTCTCAATTACGTCCCTGCCCCGATAGGGACTGTCCTAATTGCGAAGGTTGATGGAAGGACCAAGGATACGATCACCGTCACTCAGGACGGATATTATGGTGGTCAGGGAAGTTATGCAGATAAACTGTCTGTTGACGTGAATCAGGCTGATATTGGTCGATACATTACGTTCTGGACAGAAGGATTCCAGGGTGCACCTTCGATACCGATTTCCGGGGATGGTGCGACTACAGAGTTACCTCTGAACTTTGTATATGCTCAGCCACTTCCGGATCTGTACTTCTATGGTTCGGTTAGCATCGATGGACAACCGGCTCCACAAGGTACGAAGTTAATCGCAAAGATAGATGACGTTGTCAGAGGGGAGTATACCACTACCCAGACTGGACAGTATGGAGGGGCTGGGGAGCAGGATCCGGCGATGAAGATTCCGCTGACAGAACTGGATCTTGGAAAACACGTTACATTCTGGCAAGGCGATTATAAAGCGATTGAAACATTCCAGATCACGAGCGGAGGAAAATTCAGCCAGGATCTGAGTTTCACCCAGGCAACTCCGCTTTCACCGTATGAGTTTTATGGCTATGTTCAGTTAGATGGCATGACAGCTCCTGCAGGAACACTGATTCAGGCCAGGATAGATGGAGTTCCGATTACTACCTATAGCACCCGATATGCAGGTTCATACGGGGGTCCGGGGGATAATCCTGAAGATACACGGCTTATTGTACCGGTGAAGGAAGCCGATGTCGGAAAGACAATATCTTTCTGGTCAGGAACACAGACTGCCTCAGTCACCCAGGTGATTGCACGATCCGGAGAGCACATCATCCGAAAGGATCTCGACTTCTCCGCGTCTACCGGTATTAATGCTGATTTCGTAGGATATCCGACATCAGGGAATGCTCCACTCACCGTGAAATTCACCGATCTCTCAACTGGCAGCCCGACAATGTGGGTATGGGACTTTGGCGATGGCCCGATCCCTATGAATGTCTCTTCCTGTTCAGGTGACGATTGTAACAGTATTGCAAATCCGGTTCACACCTACACCCAGCCTGGAACCTACACAGTCACCCTTACAGCCAGCAACCAGAATAGCTCTGATTCAGAAGTGAAACAGGCATACATTGTGGTCGGTGGATCCCCCGGCTTTATGGCTGACTTCACTGCTTCCCCTACTACTGGTCAGGCACCATTGACCGTGAAGTTCACAGACCTGACCATTGGTGGCCCGACGATGTGGGCCTGGGACTTTGGTGACGGTACTACAGACATGGTCGGCAGCCCGACCCACACGTACACGAAAGATGGTACCTATACGGTTACCCTTCGTGCCTCCAACCAGTATGGTGATTCTGATACCGAAATAAAGCAGTCTTATATTGTTGTGGGGAGTTCGTCTGCGTTTATGGCTGACTTTACTGCCTCACCTACCTCAGGGTCTGCCCCTCTCACGGTGAAATTTACTGATAAGACGGTCGGTGGTCCGACGATGTGGGCCTGGGACTTTGGCGATGGGGTCATCCCAATGGGGACCTGCTCAGGTGATAATTGTAACAACATTGCAAATCCAACTCATACCTATACAAAGTATGGGGCGTACACAGTCACCCTTACTGCAAGTAACCAGTATGGGAATTCAGACACTGAGAGTAAAGTAAATTACATCAACGTTCTGGATGTACCTCCGTCTCCTGACTCGATATCGATCTCTGCGGGGTGGAACTTTGTATCAGTGCCGAAGAAACTGGCACCTGGGAAAGATACGGCAGCAATTTTTGGGAATATTGATGTTGATGGGCACAGCATCTTCCAGTATGATTCTATCAGAGGCCAATGGGTGACCCTTACTCAGACGAGCCAGGTAAAACCACTCGATGCGGTCTGGATCTACTCAAAAAATGTTGGCACCGTGCCACTTACCTTTGACACCGATCCGTTACAGATCCCCCCAACCCGTGAATTGAAGAGGGGTTGGAATGCAATTGGATTTACCGGGTTCGAATCTCTGGAGGCAAAGTTTACTCTCCTGTCTGTGCAGGATAAATGGATTAACTGCCTTGGTTTTAACAGAGAACTTCAGAAATATAATGAGATGATCATCAAGGGACGCAATGATGATACCAAGATGAACCCCTATAACGGGTACTGGCTCTTTATGTCTGATGACGGCGTTCTTGCCGCAATATCAGCGTAAATTTTTAAAAGCATTATCCACTTTTTTCTTCTGAGTCGAATGAGATATTCATCGATGATATGATACTTTTAAGTAGGTGGGATGTATAGTAGGATTCACGTGGATGTCCTGAGGTACCCCCGTAGGATCTCTGGCGGTGGAAAAAAATGCGGTTTATCTGGCTCTTTGTAATTCTTCAGGCCGCAACACTGATTCTTTTCATCTTTCCGACTTCAGAGGGAGGTCTGATGAATATGACGGAAAAAACTTCTGCTGATCTGATCAATCCGACTTTCGGGTTTGGCACTATTGGGTATGGTTACACAGGTCAGGAGGGTTTTGCTACAGGTGGAGTTCCTGATACCGGTATCCTGAATGGCAGAGCTGGTGGAAGAGGGTTGATTCCTGAATCCGCTGAGGAAAAGTCAGTTCTTATCAGTAATTCTTCTCTGCAAGTGGACTTTTCCGGAGCACCAACAACAGGCAGAACTCCTCTTCTGGTTTTTTTTATTGATCTCACGAAAGGGAGCCCGACGTCATGGGTATGGGATTTTGGTGACGGTATAACGGGAACTGGTGAAGATGTTCTGCACGAATATTGGAAAGGTGGTATCTACACCGTCCAACTGACGGCTACTAACCAGGATGGAGACTCCGGAACCAGAGTAAAGGGGCAGTATATTACCGTACGTCCGTTACCGGTTGAAGCAAATTTCACGGCAATTCCTCTTCGGGGAGAGGCTCCACTCACGGTAGAGTTCACGGATCAATCAACCGGAGCAATGTTCTGGTCCTGGAATTTTGGTGATGGATCTCCGGGAAGTATGATTCCAGATCCAGATCACACATTTACAGAGCCTGGAATATACCAGGTCCGTCTATCTGTGGTGAATGAAATTGGTGAGTCTGCCACCGCTTCTCAGGGTATCAATGTCACAATCCCAGGTGCATTAGATGCGGAATTTATAGGGATTCCCACTTCTGGACCTGTCCCGCTGTTTGTTCAGTTTACCGACCACTCAATGGGTAAACCCATATCATGGATGTGGGACTTTGGTGACGGGGCACGAGATACGTCTCTGAATCCGAATCATCTCTACTTAACGGATGGGGTCTATTCAGTCACACTGACCGTCAGTGATCAGCATGGTAACTCGGACACGGTAAGTAAGGCTAATTATATCAGTGCTCAGGATGTGACACCTCCATCTGGTTTTCTCCCGATTTATGCCGGATGGAACTTTGTGTCAGTGCCAAAGAAACTGGCATCAGGGAGTGACACCGCTGAAATATTTGCGCATATTGATGCAGATGGACATAGTATCTTACAATATAATTCTGTCAGTGGGCAATGGGTGACCATGACCCGCACAAGTCCGGTAAAACCATTGGATGCGGTCTGGTTGTACTCAAAAAAGATTGATACGGTTCCACTCACCTTTGACACCCATCCGTTGCATAATCCTCCCTCCCATGAGCTCTGCAAGGGATGGAATGCAGTCGGTTTTACTGGACTTGAGCCCCACACCGCGATGATTACCCTCACTTCTGTACGGGACACCTGGCTGAACTGTATTGAGTTTAACCAGGAATTTCAGAATTATGATCTGATGATCATCAAAGGGCAGAATGATGATACCAATCTCCATCCGTATCACGGATTCTGGATTTATATGTCAGGTAATGGTGTTATTACTGGAATACCTACCTGATTTTTTTTCGATTCCTTTTTTTATCGTTGTCCATATAATACAAGATAAATTCCGATTTTTCTCAAGGAACAGATGTTTCCTACAACAGATGGATACTTTTAAGTGGGCCGGAGGAGAGGTAGGAGTTACGAGGATGTCTGATAGACATTCATAAGATAGTCTGGTGGTGGGATAGAATGCGATTATTCAGAATTATTATCCTTCTTCTGGTTGCGGTCGTGCTATTTTCGATCGCTCCCGGAATGGGGGAAGTACTGGTAGATAGTGAAAGTGGGGGTTCCCCAGGCACATGTAGTCCGACAATCGGCGGCGCGTGTATCATTGCTGATTTTATAGCAAGTCCGACGTCCGGTGACGCGCCACTCAGGGTTCAGTTCCTGGATACTTCAAGTGGGAATCCATCAATGTGGGCCTGGGACTTTGGGGACGGGGGGTCGTCCTCTGCTGTCGCTGATCCGGTTCATATTTACACAGCACCTGGGCGGTACTCAGTCCGGCTCGTTGCATCGAGTCTCACGGGTGGATCCAGTACCAAAGTAAAGGAGGTCTATATCACTGTCCGTGATGCGACCAGGATATATGCTGATTTTGTCGGAAGTCCGGTAGCAGGAATAGCTCCTCTTTCTGTTGAATTTTCAGACTGCTCAATTGGGAATCCGAACCGTTGGTTATGGGATTTTGGCGATGGATTTACCGATTCAGTTAATAATCCGACACATGTGTATCGGAGCCCGGGAAAATATACTGTCAAACTGACTGCAAGCAATGACCTTGGGGATTCCAGTACCAAAATAAAAGAAGATTATATCAGGGTGGATCCTTCCTGTGAGATCATAGCTGACTTCAACTTCAGCCCTTCCTCAGGGTTTGCTCCCCTGACGGTGACATTCACTGATCAATCATCCGGAGGACCGACGATGTGGTCGTGGGACTTTGGTGATGGCTCGACTGATATGGTTGCATCTCCTACCCATACCTTCACGAAGGCAGGAACTTTTACAGTCAAATTGACTGCATCAAGTCAGATGTGCGGTTCAGTGACCCAGGAGAAGGTTATCACGGTAAGTCCCTGCATAATCGATGCGAATTTTGTGGGAGTCCCAACTACCGGTCCTGGTCCTCTGACCGTAAAGTTCACGGATCTCTCAACCGGAAACCCAACCATGTGGAATTGGGACTTTGGTGATGGGGTTATCCCCATGGAGTCCTGTTCCGGCGACGGGTGCAACAATATCGCGAGTCCGGTTCACACGTACCTGAATCCCGGTACCTACACGGTCACGCTTACCGCAAGCAATCAGAACGGGTGCTCTGACACCGAAATGAAGGTGAACTACATCGTCGTGGTTCCGGCATGCTCTATCAGTGCTGACTTTGTGGGAGTCCCAACTACCGGTCCGGGTCCACTGACGGTGAAGTTCACGGATCTCTCCACCGGAAACCCAACCATGTGGAAT
>JAZDKH010000301.1:0-3598 GCA_043803325.1 Methanobacteriota archaeon
AGTTTTGCATGGAACGGGTATGAAAATATTCGCCTGATACTCGCTGATATCGAAGAATTTCTTGGAAAGAAGATATTAATTCATATGGCAATTCTTAACAGGTGGGAGCGAGCAGAATGCAGACGGTCTTTATTTGATCAAGTATATGCTTTTTTTGGAAAAGCTAAAAATGATGGGGTAGATCCTGGCGAAGAGACAAAAAAACTTCTCGAGGATCAGATGAGGAGAGATATCAATTCTGTTGTTATTGTACCAGAAAGCCTGGCAGTGAGTGGATCGAATCAGAGGGGAATACCTCTTGCATTCTCAAACCCGGAAGATCCGGCTGCCCTCGCATTTGCTTCTATAGCTAATATATTGGATCCGAAAAAATGAGGTGATAGAGGGGATGAATCAGAATAATGAGACTAATCTGGCTGGTCGTAAAGCCCTGTTCACAGGTACCACAGTACCAACAACGCAGGAACCAAGTATCAGAATATCAGAAGTCGCAGATGTTATCAGGCATATTAGTGAAAGGGATGAAATTTGTAAAGATACGATCCCCTCACTCTATGAACCAGTGGTGAATAAGATCACATCTCTGACCACCCAGGTCACATCCTGCACCGATGAGTGCAATAAATTGGAAAATCAGATCCTTGGGAATAATAAGGATATTTCCGAATTACAGGTTGAGAAGGAGCAACTTGTAGCAGAACGTAATTTATATCTGAATGATCTGATTACTTCTCATACTGAATTTGATCGGGCCCTTGAGATCTTTCAGTATCATGAAGTCCCCATGGTTCTGACCGGACCAGACCGGACTGTTCATGATGCAAATGATGTCTTCTGTACCTTATTCTCTATTGCCCGAAGTGAGATCACTACATCTCATCCTCCTCTCGCAAACTGGTTTCCTGATGATAACCAGAAAATAACCGGACCAGATAACGAAGAATATTTTATTATTTCACTTTCACCACCAATTGTGCCTTTTGATCATGAGGCAATATCTCTAGTACTCCTTATACCCTCAAAACATCTAATTCAGGATATTAATACAGAACCAGCAATAGAGATTGATGAGCCCATTGAACCGAAAATAGTTCTGAAAAAAATGGATCCTGTCTCCCTTGCTTTTAATCAATTCCCGATACCTGCAGTGATCATCAATCAATACCGGATCATTATCTTCTGCAATACCGCATTCTGCAGACTCGTTGCAAGGGCTAAAGAGGCCGTAATATTCAGGGATATAGGAAGCATCGGCATCAAATATAAAGATGCAGACTGTATCAGTCAGGTTTTTTCTGATAACGAATCTTGTCAATGTGAAGCAATCATCACGCACCTGGACGGGGATGAAATACCGGGATATTTTGAGATAACTCCCCTTTGGTCAACTCCTGACGAACCATCAGCTCTCATCCTCGGGGTTGCATTAGTAGAAGAACCGATAAAGATAGCGGAAAAACCTTCAGAAGACATACTTATTCGTATGCTTCTGGATCTCAATCCCTCAGCAGCTGCGCTCCTTGATGATAATGCGAGGGTTATCTCAGCAAATGAAGGATTTTCTGAGATGACTGGTCTCAGCCCGAAAGATCTGAATGGGACTGATGTTCGTGACTTAGGAATTGCAATACCGGATGTAGTACTTGTGGCTGGTGCAACAGAAGTACAATACCTTCCCGATACCATCAGAATTCAATCTGCATGGGGGATGCAGGAATCGTCCGGGATGGTAGTTCCGGTTGGGGCATCAGGGAGCGGGATAACCGGTATCCTTATCATCCAACCATTATCGCAGTCCATTTCTCCTGTGGATCACTTTAAATCTGAATCTGTAATTCCAATACAAAAGCCTGGTGTAGTTGACATTGATGCGATACCTGTCCCCCATCTGGTTACTGATGTTAGTGGAAAAATTATCAAAGTCAATGAAGCATTTATTCTTCTTTCTGGTTATCAGACAGATGAGATACTTGGACGTTTTCGAAAGGATGTTCTCATCTCAGAGACATCTGATCTTGTCAGATTAGTTCTACCTGGAGGAGAATTCCGTCTTCGTGAGATAGTGAGTTCTAAGAATTATGAAGACGGAGAACTAGGTTTCTGGTATTGTAATCTCACTCCTGAAACTCAAAAGATCTCTCAGTTCCAGGAGTGTATCACTACCCTTGAAGAGGAGATTCAAACACTGAAGAATCAACAAGTTTCTTCAATTCAATCGCATGATGACAGAATTAGTGCAGATGAGATAGATATCGTAGAGTTTGAACTGAATGAAGAATTATACGCAATAGACATTACAATGGTCAGGGAGGTGATGGAGATGCTTCCGATAACTCCACTCCCCCGAACCCCCCCGTATGTATGCGGAATAATTAACCTACGAGGAGAAGTTACCCATGTCATTGATTTAGCGATATTACTTGGAGAACGTCCAAAAAATGATCGTTCTGGTCAGAAGATCATTATAATTCCATCAGATGTTACCAATGGTGAACATGTTGGAATTATTGTTGATAATGTTCACAGTGTCACGGAGATATTGGGCAGGCATATCTCACATCTTGGTGATGATGTTACAACCCAGATCCAGACCCACATAAAGGGAATCATTAAAATTTCACATGACGATGTATTAGAGAAGCGGGCTGAGATTAACTCAAAGACTACCCTTGTCATCTGGCTAGATATTCAAAAAATTCTACATGACATTCAAGGTTCTATCTGAATAAATCATTAAATTCACCAAGGAAACCTTTATGGATATAAAAAAACCCCTCGTTTTTCCCCAGATCACAGTTCCTACGGTAAGTGAAAAAGGTCTTCCAGAACTTATTTTGGATGTTCAAAAACGGCTCAAAATTCAACTTACCTGTTATAAACAGGATTATATCAAACGCAGGCTTCTTTCCAGGATGAACTCAACAAGATCAAAAGATTTTGCCGAATATCATCAATATCTCAAGAATCACCCGGAAGAAGAAGAAAAACTGAGAAATGCCTTAACTATTAATGTTACTAAATTCTTCCGTGATCTTGATGTCTTTGATCTGGTGAAAAATGAGATTTTTCCCACTATTCTCCGGGATAAGAGGACGATTAAAATTTGGAGTGCCGGATGTTCTTCAGGAGAAGAACCATATACCTATGCAATAATTCTTCACGAATTGGGAAAGTCAGGACCTGCATTTAATGGGGCAATTATTGCAACTGATATTGATGAAGAGATGCTTAAGAAGGCGCGTATTGGAGCATATGAGAAAAATGCCCTAGAAAATATGTCAGACTCCCAGATTTCCCGATATTTTGACAAAAAAGAAGATGGGAAATTCTATGTCAAAGATCTCATCAAACAAATGGTCAAATTTCAGGGTCATGATCTCATGATGGCGGGCCCTGTTGGCAGGATGATGGATATGGTTTCATGCCGGAATGTAACCATCTATTTTAATGAGCAACAAAAGAAGGGTCTCGTAAAACTTGTCCATGAAAGTCTGGCGAAAGATGGATTTTATATTATGGGAATGTCGGAATATATGGCAAAAGATGTTGAACATTTATTCAAAGCCTACCGACCAATGCTCAAGGTATTTCAAAAAAT
>JAZDKH010000302.1:0-3354 GCA_043803325.1 Methanobacteriota archaeon
GAATATCTTCAGGGGAGAAGCAACTACAGAAGGGACGGAATCAGTCCTGAACCTGGAAGATCTTCGCATCAGAATTACCACACCGTATTCCGGCCCGGTTGTTGCCGTCCTTCGATCTGAAGATATTATCATCTCGGTTGAACCTTTCAGGTCAAGTGCCCGCCATACCATTCAGGCAGAGGTAGTTGAACTTATCCCTTCTGGTCCATTCATCCGGGTTGTCCTTGATGCGGGTATCCGGATGATTGCCATGGTTACCAGAATAAGTAGCGAAGAACTATCACTCGAGCCCGGCTGCTCAGTTTATGCTACCTTTAAAGATTCCGCAGTTCATGTCATTCCTACTGGAGAGACGAGAAACGAAAGATGAGAAACAGAGAAATTTTAAATTTTTTTCAACTGGAGAGTATTAGATGAACTTATCATGTGAACATGCAAAACTATGGAAAAACGCTGAGATCATTTTTCACCCCATCGGAATAATTCATTCTGAACACACTGAACATGATAATACACCAATTCAGGGCATTTTCAATCCTTCTATTGGGTATATTGAAGTATTTGAGGAAAATGTATCTGGATTGGCAGACATAGAATCATTTTCCCATATTTACGCACTCTATTATTTTGACCGGGCGACTGCTCAAAATTTAGTACAAAAACCCTTCCTTGATGGGGAGAAAGAACGGGGAATCTTTGCAATACGGCACTTCAACAGGCCGAATCCTATCGGGATTTCAATCATGGAATTGCTGGAAGTTGATGGAAACATCCTGAAGGTTTCCGGTGTTGATGTACTGGATGGAACTCCGCTTCTTGATATCAAACCCTATGTCAGGCAATTTGATCACCGTGAGGAAGTGAAGAGTGGGTGGGTCGATACCAAACATATGGATGATATCGCTGAGTGGAACTGCACTCCAAAAGAACTCCGGAATAAGGAACGGACAAAAAAATGAGTGATGCCGGGAATTCGTAGCGATTATTTTCAACTATTGCTACAGGATTACTACTATCCTCTTAAAAAAAATTACAGACAACATCTCCGGTTATCAGGATATGATTCTGACACAACCAGGTTAGCCCGGGCGTCATATGAAATTCCACCCGAGAGACTGGTTTGCTTTTTCAAGGAGAATCGGATCATCATCAACATGCAAACTGCGAGTTTGTTTGGTCATTGTTCATCCCATCAATGTATTCGATATTTTCCTGGTGGCACCAGGATCTCAAACCGTGCCCCTATTCCGGGAGTTCCAGACTCCCGGATTGAGAGACCAGTAATCGAGAGAATCTCTCTGATTAGAAAGAGCCCAACTTTAGTATTTTCCCCATATTTATGATCAAAGATCATATCCTTCTTGTCAAATGGAATTCCCACTCCATCATCTATACAGGAGATAATCAACGTATCCTCTTGTTCTAAGCAGCTAAATTGGATTATAGTGATTTTGCCCCCATGTGTAATGGCATTCTCCAAAAGAGTAGAAAAAACTTTCCTGATGATAGGGTCGGCATATACCTCAAGATCATCAGGGATGAGATTATGTATGGTAACACTGGCGAAAGAGACTTCGACCATAATTCCGTCGATTATATGATGTATCAGCTGCCATTCGCTGGAAGCTATCCCGAACTCTTCATACTCTTTGGTGAAGCCTATCGTCTTTTCTATTCGTTCACCAGCATGCCAGGCATGTGAAAGATACTCCTGGACTTTGGCGGGGTCTGACTCTTCCATTGCCAGAATATGACAACCTTTTACAACAGTGAGCTGATTAAAGATATCATGCCGGACAAGACCAGTGAGTAGCCTGAGTTTTTGGTTTGCCTCATGAAGTGCCTCATCTGATCGCTTGAGGTCGGAGATATCAGATGCAATACTCAGCAAAACTTTCCTACCACCCCATTCTATAATTTTTGCAGATACATGGAGTGGAATTTTCGAGCCGTCTTTGCGCATATGATAGACATTGAAGTCACCGGCTCCATTTTCATGGATTTGCTGCATTCGTTCAGCAATTAACTGTTCAGTCTCTGGTACATCAATATCATGGAGGTTCTTAGCCAGAAACTCCTCACGGGAATAGCCGTGTAACTGGAATGTCATATCATTCGCATAGAGCATGGTGCCTTCAAAATCATGAACCGTAATGGATGCCGGGGCATCATCTGCCATCTTGGCAAGAAGCCGGTTGAACTCCTCAATCAATTTTCGTTCCGTATCATCAAAGATTACACCGTCAAAGATAAGTTTGTCATGATCTCGTATTGGACTGGCAACCCCTTTCAGCCAGATTTTTTCTCCAGATGGTTTCTGATATTGACCGATAAACTCCCAGGGAGATATTGTAGTTATGGCATGTTGCACTGAGCTGATAAACCGGTCCCGATCATCCGGGATGATGCCTTGAGTCAACCAATCAGAAAAGTTTGTCAGATCATTCTCAAGACCCAGGATCTGCTTACTCCGTTCACTAATATAGTCAGTCCCGTATGTTCCATCAGGGTTCACATAGAACCGATATACCACGCCGGGAATATTAGTGGCCATAGCATGAAGCTGGTGCTCACTCTCCCTCGCAGCCTGTTCCTGCCGGGTTATTTCATCTATATTTGAGCGGAGTTCTTCTTCTGCAGCAGATATCTGTTCATACGCAGCCTGAAGTTCTTCGTGATTCCGGAGAATATTTTGTTCTGCCCGCTTAATCTCTGTTACCTCCCTGATTGATTCAATAGCCCCGACAATCGTTCCCTGGGTGTCGTAAAGCGGTGAGGCAGTAAACCAGAACGATGCCCCTGTTCCATTGTGAAAATGGGAGAGCGTTACTTCGGCAGAGAGATGATCTTCCTCCCGTTTTATCGAGGAATACGTCGAATACGTCTCCGGATAATCCTTGAGCACCAGATCAATAAGAAGTGGCCGGCGTTCACGATAGAACGGCAGAGCATACTCAAAATCTCCCTTTCCCAACATCTGCTCTGAGCTGACCCCGGTCAATCTCTCTATTGCCCGATTCCATGCAATAATAATTCTATCAGAATTAATGGCAAATGTGGCATCTGGAAGGAAGTTGATGATATCTTCTTCCCGGCGTTTGTGGTTCCTGACACTCGTTTCTAATCTCCTCTGCCTGACTGCCTGTCTAATCTTATGGGAAAGTTCAGTAAACTGAGAACAGGGATCTCCACCTTTCTGAAGGTAAAAATCAGCTCCCTCATTGAGTGCCTGGATGACCACTTCTTCCCTGCCTCTCCCCGTGAACAAGATAAAGGGAATGGCATCTCCTGAACCCCTAACTTTTCTCAGAAATTCTATTCCATCCATATCCGGCATCTGATAATCAGAGATGA
>JAZDKH010000303.1:0-4087 GCA_043803325.1 Methanobacteriota archaeon
CTTTTCTCGGTGAGAGTTCGAGTCCGGCAGGAATCTCCATACTAATATGGTGGAGTCTTCCGTGAAAAAGTTTGGTATTTATCCAAACATTATATGGTGCTAACCCTCTTTAATTCCTGTGAGAATCTTTTATCATTCTCGTCTTCCCTTTTTCGAAATCTTTCCAAATTCTGGTAATGGTTGTTTCCGGAAAATCGCTGTTATTTTATTCCAACAAACACGGCAGATATCTCATGCCGATATGGCATCAGGACCTCAGAAAACCCAATATCATGTATTTTTCTGATAAACCTCTCTATCGTTTCCATCTCACCATAGTTCTCTTTCCGTGAATGGATAATCTGCTCAATATCTGCTGGTGGTAATCCCGCCTGTTTCATCGTTCGTATCCACCGAGCGCTGTATATCTCTTCAGCCTTTGCATATTCCGGTCTGACAATATCTCCGCAGATAAAAATCCCGCCAGAAGGCAGAGTCTCATACGCACGGTGCAGGAGTACAATTCGGTCATCACCGGGAATATGATGAAAGCAGAGGGTGGTCATGATAACATCGTACTGCTTGTCCGGCCAGGGATCCCTGATATCCTGCTCTAAAATCTGAACCGATTGGAGTTCTGGTTTCTGAAGGGCACAGGCAATCATCTCGGGTGAGTGATCGATACAAGTAACTGCTGCCTGTGGATGTACCGTAAGAATTTTTGATGTGGCATACCCGGTACCGGAGCCCAATTCAAGAAGAGTTACCGGACCATCGGGAATGAAAGAGAGGCAACTCGAGAAGAAGAGATCACTCATCGGGAGAATAGCATCGATCCTGGTATCATACGCTGCTGCCTTGGAGAGATAATGTTCATGTTCTGAACTGCTGGTTGAAGAGCCCATATTATCAGGTTTTCATATGTGAAGTCACAATCGAAAAATTGATTTGCAAAAATTCATATGAATATTACTTTAGTATTAAGATAAAGAATACTATTACAATGAAGTGGCACGACCATTGTCAATATATGGAAATCCCGCGAGAATATTCGATCAGCGACCTTGCCCGGTTCCATGGGCATCTCGGCCCGTTTATCGTCCTTGGGTATCGGATTGGAAAGCAGGCACTCAAAGAACTGGGTTCGGATCCATTTTCAATCAAAGCAGAGGTATACTGCTCCGGAGTTACCCCGCAGTCCTGTCTTGCTGACGGGGTTCAGCTCGGGAGCGGATGCACCCTCGGAAAAGGAAACATCGAGGTTATTCGGTCAGATACATTATCCTGTATCTTTTCCGGGGGTGAGAAAAAAGTCAGAATCAGCCCGCTTCCGCTCAAAACTTTGAATCAGAATGATCCTGATTATGAACTTAGCATTGAGCGGTATGCGGAATCGCTCTATGATCTTCCTGATGAACAGCTCTTCCGGGTTGAGAAACTGTGACCTGCGGAAAGGATTCCTGCCTCATCAATCTTCAGGATGTCTGGACGACCTACGAAGGCGCCAGCTGTCCGGTCATTAAAGGGGTCTCCTTTGAGATCAACGCAGGTGAATTTGTGGTTATCGGAGGTCCGAACGGAGCAGGCAAGACCACACTTCTTGAGGCAATAACCGGACTTCTCCCCTTGGTCCGGGGATCGGTTACCGTCTGTGGGAAGCAAGTTCCTCATGAGGGAATCGGGGTCAGATGCAGTGTTGGGTATGTCATTCAGAACTTTGACTTTCACCCATTCACCCCTTATACAGTTGAAGAAGTCGTCCGCATGGGGAGGTATGGACGTATCGGGTGGTTTAAAAGAGAAACCCGTGAAGATCATGAATCTGTGCAGGACGCACTGCACAAACTCGGAATCGAGAACCTGAGAAATGAATTGATCGGGAAACTCTCAGGCGGGCAACAACAGAAGGTCTTGATCGCTCATAACCTGGCGAAAAAACCATCAGTCCTCCTTCTTGATGAACCATTCAGCAATCTTGATATCAGAACCCGCGATGAAGTCTCTGCTCTCCTTTGTAAGGTTAGTGACTCAGGAGTCCCGGTCATGATGGTCTCCCATGCTTTTGATTGTCTTCCTGACCGTGTTGTCAGGGTTTTCGTCATGCAGGGAGGACGTATGGTCCTCGATACTCACTCTGAAGCCGGGCAGGTGGCTGATCTTATCCGCTCTGTTCCGGTGGCAGGCTGATGTTTGAGTTCCTTATCCAGAATAATGTGCTGTGTCATGCAGTTGAGGCGATGCTCTTTGCCTCCATAGGGTGCGCAATCCTGAGTGTCCTGATCACTCAGATGAACATCGCATCAATCGGGTTTACGATGTCTCATGCCGCATTTGCCGGGGGTGCAGCCGGAGTTTTTTTTGGATTTCCTATGATGCTATCGGCCATTGTACTCAGTGTGCTGACCGCACTGGTGATGGGACCGCTCAGTTTCCGGACCCGGATGCATACTGATACTACGCTCGGTGTCCTTTTTGGAACTATGATGGCCATCGCAATTTTTTTCATTGCTCTGATGCAGTCAGCAGGGCGGGGATTTGATGCAAGTGCTCTTCTCTATGGAAATGTTGTCTCCCTATACCGGGAGGAGATCTATGCTCTGGTTGCCATCACGACAGTAATCATTCTGCTAATAATTCTCTTCAGCAAAGAGATTACTGCTATCACATTTCACCGAAAGATGGCAGAAATCAGTGGCATCCGAGTTCAGCCGGTGTATTATCTGTTCCTCCTGCTCATCGCAATTATGGTCGCACTTTGTCTTCCAATAGTTGGTGGGCTTCTCCTCTATGTTTGGCTCGTGACCCCGGCTGCAATTGCTTACCAATTCTGTGCTACGATTCGGCAGATGTTTATTGCTGCTCCAGTAGTTGCTGCGTGCACTAGTGTCATCGGGGCTTTTGTGGGGATCATTTATTCTCTCCCGGTTGGTCCCCTCACTGCAGTAATCTTCTCGGGAGTGTTTGTTACTGCGGTGGCACTGTCTCCAAAGAGAAAAGTGAATAGTCAAACATATTAAGACAAACCGAATATACGTACTACTATGAAACGACTTCTCTGTCTTTTCACCGTACTTTTACTCCTGATGGGATTTCCCGCAGTGAGTGCATTGGATGTGGTAACGACTACAAGCGTCCTCTGGGATCCAGTCAGCCAGATTGGAGGGGACGCAGTGAATGTTGTATACATTGCAGATCCGACAATCTGTCCTCACCTGCAGGGAGATATTCTTCCCAATCTTCTTCAGAAGAATGCTGAGGCTCTGAAGTCACCTGACCTCTTCCTGGCACATAACAGTACCATGGATTTTGCAGCCATGGCAGCAATCGAAAAGTTCAGGGATTCAAACGGGTATGGAAAGACCACCTGGAAGATTCTGAAACCTGATACCGAATGGAACACACCAGAGTCTGCAGTAGCTCTTGCTGATACGGTTCTTGGCTGGCTCAAAGAAGCAGATCCAAAGAACGCTGAAACATTCACGGCAAATGCCGAGAAATACAAGGCAGCGATCGGAAAAGCAGGGAACCTCACTATTGAAGAGAAAGATCTGCTCTCCGCTAAGCATGCCATCGTAATGGCATGGCAGAAGGAGCCGGTCGAAAAATGGCTCGGCGTGCAGGTATACGACATCTTTGCTCCTGAATTCGCCTATGGCGGGAATAAAACTCCGGCCAAGGTCGTTGATGCCATACAGAAGAACAAGGATGAGATATATGCCCTTAATCTGGTCACTGGCGGAGGGAACATGTATGTCATAGAGAATATGCAGTCCGGCGAGATGGCAAAGGGGATTGAAGAGGCTCTGACCGACATCGCCGTAAAGACTGACCGGGTAACGTTCACAAACTTCCCGAAATCGGTTGACGGGGTGAACTCGATCCCTGACGTGCTCAAGTATAATAAGAACCTGCTCCTGGCTTAAAGCCAGGCTTCCTTTTTTCTGGTTTCTCACTGATTGAAAATGTTCCCAGCCCTAACTTTGACAGGGTTTAAGGAATTTCTGTACCTGATAATTGCTGTATTTGTTGAACCATCAAATCTTTCTAATACTCTTTTCAAGAAATTTTAGCCAAATAGAAGGTTAGAAGATATACTGATATTTACGTA
>JAZDKH010000304.1:0-9221 GCA_043803325.1 Methanobacteriota archaeon
CTCCATCCGGTCCTGCCGGTCTAGGTAGAGGAAGGTTTGCAGGGAAACAGGTTAAAACGTGTGGATCGGTGATCACAGGATACTTAAAATGGACCAAGAGAAAATATCATGAACTGATGTTGACCGGATTACTCCCAGATATTTTGAATCTTAATCAATTCGGAGGAGCTGGAGAAGCAGATCTGGTCATTTATTCACTCCTTTTCATCATCATTCTTCTTGAAAACGGGGTGCCACCGATGATATGGCTTCCCGGAGATTCACTTCTTTTTCTCTCGGGTATGCTTGCATCTGCCGGCCATCTTGACATGTCAACACTCCTTATCGTATATATGCTTGCAGCATTTTTTGGATATCAACTCAGTTATACCCTTGGTTTTCATCTGGGCCTGCCCTTGATAAACCGTCACTTCTCAAGGATAATAACTGAAAAAAACCTGAAACTGAGCGGTGAGTTCTATTGCAAGTGGGGAAATGCTGCAATAACCATGGGACGATTCATTCCGGTAATCAGAACGATAACGCCGTTTCTCGCAGGAATCAGCAAAATGAACAAGAATCAGTTTACCGCATATAACATACTTGGGGCCATGTTCTGGCCTTCTGTTGTCTGTGGATTTGGGTACCTGTGCGGAATTATACCATGGCTCGAAACATATCGGGAGATAATATTCGGCATTATATCTGTTCTCTTTGGTATGAGTATTCTCTGCTCACTCGTCCTGATACTCATCTCCCTGCTGCGAACCAGATGATGTCCCGCTCGTATACCTGGAGGATTAAGGCTGATTCTCTTCTATACCTGACCCGCACTCACCTGAGTTACCTATATCGGTAGATCGGTACCAGATAAACGAAATAATCGTTATCAGAAGGATGACTCCAAGAATGAATACGACGAGATACCAGAGATTTAGCCCGAGATACTTATTCAGAGCGTATGCTGAGAGGCCAATAAAAAAACTATGAAGGGTTGCACCTATACTTATCGCCAAAAAGATCTCAAGTGGGGGCATCCCTGCCATCTTCCCAAGAATAGTGCCTGATACTGAACCGGTACCCTGAAGTGGAATAAAAACGAAAAAAATCAACCCGATAAAGCATACGCGTTCAAGCCAGGTATGTTTTGCCAGGGTCTGACTGCCTCTCCGCATAAGACGGGGGATATATTGCCCTACAAACGGGAGAAGCACCAGGACATCAAAATTCCAGAGCATAAAGAGGCAGGATATGATATCGATGAAACTGATCGAGATGCAGATAGTTATCAATGGGATTCCCATGGCTATTGCGGCAGGAATAATGCTTTCTTTCCCGGCAGGAGGGATGAAATAGACTAGTATCAGTCCGAATATCTGAAGAAACGTGTTGTAATCATAAATTGAATAGAGGAGGAGGATTAATCCAGTTCCCATCAGGAACGGAATGGTAAGTCTGAGTATTCTGTTGATTAACGGTGAGAAGAAGACCATACCGCCAGAGAGGGTACATGCCAGTGCTTTCAATTCCCGTCTCCGGCGACAGAATGCATCATCAAAGGTTACCTCTCAAGAAGGATATTTCTTTGGAGTGAAACGAGTCATCGAAAACACCTCTTATCATCAATTGCTGCTCCACTCTCCAATCACACAAATTTCAGACCAACATTGTCTACCCGGGTGCTGATAGCAATTTTTAGATTCATTGATTTTAGGATATCAGCGATATCCGCAGCTGATTGTGAGGTGATGATTGCAATCGATGGGCCGACTGAACTCATCCCGACAAATTCAAGACCTGCTTTCCGAAGTTTATTCATATAATGATACAGTTCAAATGAGTGATGCTCCACTTCTGCCCGTTTGGATCCCCTGAACTCTATCTCCCACATCACATCACCCATCCGGGAAAGGTCACCAGCGTTGAGTGCAGGGATAAAATCCATCAACATACTGTATGCTTTCTGTTCCCGATCCCGGTAATCAAGGGTTCTCGCCTTGTTCATCAGAAGTGAGAACTCCTCTTCACCCGCTGATGAGATGGAACTAGGTGGAATAACAATGTGAACATGTTTATCTGAAGCAAAATCATGTCGGTACACCAGGGTGAGCTCATCCCCCATCACTGCCATTCCTCCATAACTGCTCACTGCAGGACCTACTCCTGTCTCAAATCCGTATGCAACAAGATCTTCTTCGGTCTCTTCTATGTAATTATAACCGATAAGAATTCTCAGTTGGTCTTTGGTGAGTGGACTGCCTACTGCCTTATTCACCGCGGCAGCGACTGCCGTAAGGATAGTACTCGTTGATCCAAGTCCGACATGTTTATACTCGTGATCTTGTGCCTGGACAGAGAATCCCCCAGTATAGCCGGTGACTTTAGAAAAAAGTATAAGAAAATGTTCTATAATGGCTGGCCGGTTATACTCGATCTCATATCCAGATACAAGACATCTGACTGTTGCCTGGGCATACACCGCGATCGCAAACCCAAGCCCTCCCCCTCCGGGATGACCTGGAGAAAATCGATTCATATCCAGAACCGTCAGATGAATTCGTCCAGGCGCCTGAACAGTCACGGTTTCATTGTTGATGGTCAGAGAATAGCTTCCTTCTAACCCATTCATCTTCAGGTTTTCACCGGGATGAAATGGAAGGAACTCAAACTCGACCAGATCAAGGTCACCGCCACGAAACTTGAGTATCGTCATGATATCAGTATCATCGGTCAAAGAAGATGTTCTTACCAGTCACCGAGAGGGGTATGCCATAGGCCGTCGTGCACCCAGGAAGAAGCCCCATTGACAATGCGGCAACCCCGGCAGAGAAGAAGATCCGGTTGTCAGCGTTATGAAACTGGGCGGTTTTAACTGCTGATCCTACGGCAATCCCAAGATCAGTCATCCGGATCGCGCAGACAGGCCCCTGAAAAAGCGTTCCTTCAGGACGGGAATTAAACGAATCCATCATATCCCGGCATGTTAAGTGGCCACATCCACCACAATTGAGTCCAAGATTCTGGGCCCCCTGACATCCGATGATAACACAGGCAGAGGCTGCTGCTATGTTTTTTGCATCCCTCAGGAAGAACTGAAAACCGATACGAGTCCCAACCGCTTCCATCTCTTTTGATAGTGAAGATAGATCAGGCCCATACAGAATTTTAGTGACAATCGTATCAACACCCTTCCCTTTAGGTGCCGTCCGGGCACTGACTGCCATCAGATTTGCTATCGTCCGAACTGCTTCCAATTCAGGATCCATACTTTCAGATGCTGAGCCGCAGATAAATATTCTATCATTTTATTGTCATCATATTGGAAAAAAAACACAATATCCGGATACTGATTGAATCAGAATATTGGCCTATCGTACCTTGTTATGCTGGTTGATGTATGAAAGAATGGCGTTATATGCCATCTCAGAACCCTGATATGCCTCTTGGCGTGCCGTGTCAGGTTCTGCTATTGCTCGATTTTTCATATCTTCGTACTCCTGAAGAAGAAAATTCTGAAAGAGATGGAGATCGTTCATATACCCGAACCGCTCAACAGCAAGACCACATGCCCGGTCCCATCCCTGTTTTGCATACGAGTTAAGATTGTATTTTGTCGGACTATGCTTCATCTCAACGAGCATTTCAAGCATTTCATCATTACTTATCGCTCCTTTATGAGATTTGAATGCTGAAGTCACCCGGACGAAGAACTCCTGCCACCACTCTATCCACCTCTCTTCAACCTTCTCAGGGTACTCTTCACCAGCGGTAGCAATTCTCTGGATGACCATTTTTGAGAGTGAATGTGAAAATCCTTCCACTTCCTGAGGAAATGAGAAGGTAATACTGATACGATCTTTTCCATACGGTTCTGTTGAGTAGATCACAGAATACGGTACCACCAGGTAGTCTGATGAACGCACTTTAACGAGCAGATGATCACTTGTTGCATAGACCGGGCATGCATCCAGCTCGGTGTTATCAAACCAGACGAGAAGTTTCTCTTTCATCTTAACAATAGCAAAGGGATCAAGTCCGTTTGATCGTCGTTGTACCCCTTCTATGAAGAGGAGATCTTCTTCTTCATTCTGCATTTCACGTTTTTTCTGAACGACACCTGTCTGATATCGGAGGACTAGAGAATTCAGGTATTTTTTCCAGGACTTGGCCCATTTTGGATCATCAAGAATTGCAATAACATTGCCTTCTTTTCTCTTGAGGCCATGCAAATATAATCTGACATACTCCTCACTCTCCGAGAAGAATCGCTGAGGAGTATTACATCTTATACACAGTCGTAACTCTCCTTCAATACTAATCTCATGAATCTGTTCAAATGAAAGTTTGATATACTCACCAGATCGGTTTTTTATAATAATCCGGCGGTCGGTCACGTATATTTTAGAGATATGACGCGCCTTAAGAGTGTAGAATACCGCTGCGATAGTCTTCTTCAGGACACTCTCTCCATCTTCACACTCAAGCGTCATAATGTCAGCAGACCAGCAACAATTGATTAGAGTATGTGCAGGGAACTGACATATATATTCGGAATCAGATCACTCACAGAGAGTCACCATGGTGACCATTACTCGTGATATTCTAAACGGGAGGGGAATGTGTTCACAGGAATTGATATAGGTGGGACAAATACGGACATCGCGGTTATTGATGAAGATATTTGGACGACAAAAATTCCAAATTCCCGTGGAATCACCGAGGCTTTGAAAGAAGCCTCTCCCAGAGGCAGGCTCACGGTGAGTACTTCTCAACCGCTTAATGCTCTGGTTACCGGGGCAGGTGGCACCGTCAGGACTATTACCATTCCAGGACCCGGTCTTGTATATGGGGGAGCCATAAAAGGAGCGGTGAGTCCCAGAGGGGAGATCCTTGAAGCGGTTGATACCAAGGAGATCGAGCAGGTACTTCGGGGGTGTCATTCTGATGCCATAGCAATAGCAGGGAAATTTTCAGTCAGAAATCCGGTCCTTGAAGAGATAGTCAGAGATATCGCCAGACAGTTCTATGATGATGAGCGCATCGCAATGAGTGCCCCTCTTGGTGGTCTGAACTTTCCTGCCAGAATCGCTACTACCCGGATTAATGCGAAGATAAAAGCAAAGGTCGTCTCTCTTGTGGATACGATAAAAAAGGTTTGTCCAGATTTTCTATTTGTAACATCAGATGGTGGATTATGCGGTCCTTGCCGCGCTGTAGATAATCCATCCCTCTTATATCATTCAAGCCCTGCAACAGTCGCTCTCGGAGCCGGGTATCTATCTGGGAAAAGAGATTGTCTCGTGGTTGACATCGGTGGAACAACAACCGATCTTGTCCCGCTTACAGGGGGGAATCCGATTTTGAGGCCTCTTTTTGTGAAAGGGGAGCGAACCCTTATTAATTCAGTTGTCGCGGATACCATCCCTCTTGGTGGTGATTCTTGTATCAGGAATGAATTACTCCGATTTCGAGCAGGAAATGCCAGGTCATTTGGAGGTGGAGAACCTACCCTGACAGATGCCCTGAATGTTCTTGGTGCAGAAATCGGTGACAGTTCCCGTTCTGCCTGTCTTGATCGTGATAAGGCAGAAGCTGCAGTATCTTCATATATTGATCTCATAGCCCGGATAATTCATAAGATTGATCCAAAGATCATTGTAGGAGCCGGATTTCTGGCACCTTATCTTATTCCGAATCTTGCAGAGACTGCGAGGATTCCTTACCTTATACCTGACCACGCCCAGTCTGCTAATGCTGTTGGGGCAGCAGTCTCACGTATCAGCATCAGCATGCATGCCCATTCTGACTCGCAACGGGGTGTTCTTACTCTGAGTGGGACTGAGTATCCTCTTCAAGGGAAGGTCCCTGAAGATGAACTCATTTCGTATGCAAGTGACATCGTTCGGAAAATGGCCAGAGAGGAGGGCGCTCCTCCCGGTGATCTACATGATATTGCCATAAGTCATTATTCATCGTTTCATGTTGTCAGAGGTGGCAGGGTTCAGGCCCGGATCACTGACTTTATGATTGGAATTGCACCAGGAGTGACCGTTGAGGCACCATGTCTACAGGCATAGTATTCTCACCATCCTATCTTCGCCATGAACAGAGTGAAACACATCCAGAACGGATGGAACGACTTTCGTATACAATGGATCAGATCGAGGAGGAAGGAATATTCGACCTCCCGGAAATTCAACTCATTTCACCCCGGAAAGCAACAAGACTCGAGGTTCTCGCAGTTCATACTGAAAAATATTTTCAATTTCTTGAAGAATCAAGTATCCATGGCGGGATGATAGATTACGATACCTCAATTCCAAGAGATCTCATTGGTGATGCATTACTCGCTGCAGGTGGCGCGATAACTGGTGCAGATTCAATATTAGATCAGACCGTTCACAATGCCTTTGTCATCTGCAGGCCACCCGGTCATCATGCTGGTCGCACGTGTGGCGCAGGGTTCTGCTACCTGAATAATGTAGCAATTGCGGTCAGGCATCTGCAGAAACGGGGAATTCGGCGAGTTATGATCCTTGACTGGGATGCACACCACGGAAACGGGACACAGGAGATATTCTACGAGGATCCATCAGTCCTCTTCTCTTCTGTCCATCAATATCCCTTTTACCCAGGTACCGGACAGATCGATGAGATCGGAGAACAGGAGGGAGTAGGATATTCGGTCAATATGCCTATTCCGGCTGGAAGTTCGGATAATGTCTATCAATACCTGATGAGGGAGGTTATTCTGCCAGTCGCTGAAGAGTTTCAACCAGACTTTATCGTTATTTCTGCAGGGCAGGATAATCACTTCACGGATCCTCTCACCGGCCTGGCCCTGACAGCCAGAGGATATGCAAAGATGATGCAGGAGATCTGTATTTTGGCTGATAGCATATGTTCAGGCAGACTCCTTGTCGTCCTCGAGGGCGGGTATAGTGTTGAAGGTGGTCTTCCTTATACAAATCTCGGTATCATTGCTGCCATGGCAGGCCTTGATATGTCATTTATCCGTGAACCAGAAACACTTCAGGAGCTATTTCACCGGTCAGTATCTGACACAGCCTTTTCCAGGGTAATGCTCATGGTAACCGACCTGAAACGGAACCTCAGCCCATATTGGAGTTGCTTTCGCTAATTTTCGGATCCAGATCTTTATCCTGTTATCCATCCTACAACACGGGGTATCTGTCAGTGAATGCTGACGTGAGGAATACTATGGCAATCAGACCAATTTGTGAACGAATTTTCGCCGTCGGGGTTATTGATTGGGACCGACGGATCTTTGATGAACTGGTTCCCCTCCCCGAAGGTACATCATATAATGCATATCTGCTCAGAGGGAGCGAAAAAACAGCACTGATAGATACCACTGATCCTTCAATGGAAGAAGATTTTATCGGAAATCTCATCAGGCTCGGCGTGGACCGGGTAGATTATATCGTGGTAAACCATGCCGAGCAGGATCATTCCGGCTCTCTTCCTATTTTGCTTGAACTCTTCCCAGGTGCAAAGATCTGTTGCACTGAGAAGTGTCAGGAACTCCTGGCAAAATTACTTGACGTTCCCGCTCAAAGGTGCCAGCTCGTGACCTCCGGTGACTCGGTAAGCCTTGGTGATCTCACCCTTGAGTTCATCTCAGCTCCCTGGGTTCACTGGCCTGAGACGATGGTTACCTACTGCCCTGAGGAAGCGATTCTCTTCTCTTGTGATCTCTTTGGGTCGCATTATGCAACATCAGATCTCTTTGTTCAGGACATGGCACGAGAGGAGATCCTTGCAAAACGGTATTATGGCGAGATCATGATGCCATTCAGATCGAGTGTCGTAAAACATATGGCTACACTCAAAGAAAAGAAGATCGATATCATTGCCCCAAGTCATGGTCCGCTTATCAGGCCTGCATCCAGTATTCTTAATCTTTATTCGCAATGGACCAGTGATCAGGTTAAAAATACTGTCCTTATTCCGTATGTCTCCATGCATGGGAGTACGCAAAGTATGGTCAGATATCTGACTGACCTCCTTATTGAGCGGGGTGTTGGAGTCCGGCCGTTCAATGTATCTCAACCTGACACTGGTGCCCTCGCCATGGAACTGGTTGATGTAGCAACAGTGATTTTTGCGACCCCTACGGTTCTTTTCGGTCCACATCCGGATATGGTATCGATTGCATATCTTGCAAACCTCATCAAACCCAAAACCCGTTATGCATCAATAATCGGATCCTATGGCTGGGGAGGAAAGACAATTGATATTATCACATCGATGATTCCCCATATTAAGGCTGAACTTTTAGAACCTGTATATATTCAGGGAGCTCCTGACGAGAAGGCACGAGGAGAATTAGAGAGGCTTGCCGACGCTATCGCCGAAAAACACCAGAATGATCCATTTGTGACCACCTGATATCAGAATGAGATAAATATTGCAATTCATAACAACCCTTATCTTGAATTCAACCGAATCAACAATACAAGCAGCAGGGAGCTCTTGAACCCCTACTGCCAGAGAGGAAAACCATGACAACGCTGTATGAAGTATATAAATGTGAAAAGTGCGGAAACATCACCGTCGTCTTCCACCCAGCCGCAGGGTCACTAGTCTGTTGTGGGGAAGATATGATCCTTCAGGTGGAGAAGACTGCTGATCAGGGGAAAGAGAAGCATGTCCCGGTAATTGAGAAGGCAGGTGCTGGTATCCTGGTAAAATGTGGTGAGATTCCTCATCCCATGGAGGAGAAGCACTACATCGAGTGGATTGAAGTGCATGGTGGGGAATATTACTTCATCAAACGCCTGTCACCAGGTCAGAAACCGGAAGCAGAATTTCCCTGTGCCTCACTAGATGTCAAGGCATGGGCTTACTGCAATGTCCATGGTCTTTGGACCAGTTCTAAGTAATTGAAATATCTGGAGAATTATAGGTATTCTGGATTGTAATCCTGATTATCGGTCTTTTGCCTCTTCTTATTTTTCATGAATAATCATACATTCCACGAGATGATTCGCTCATCCTCATACACGTACATCATTGGGGTAGCCGGGGATTCGGGTTCTGGGAAGACTACTTTCTCGAATGCCATTTCTGCAATATTAGGCAGCGATTTAGTATCAACTATCACACTTGATGACTATCATATTTACGATCGGGAAGAACGAACCAGACGGGGTGTCACCCCTCTGGTACCGGAGGCAAATGATCTGGATCGATTAGCCCGGGATATCAGACTTCTGAAA
>JAZDKH010000305.1:0-4999 GCA_043803325.1 Methanobacteriota archaeon
GGTGAGTGAACATGGTCTTGCACGGGCCTATATAAGTCCAAATGCAAGTCTTCCGCTCAAAGTCGGTCCTATTGCTCTCATAGATCTTGCCCGTATTCTTCATGCAGAGATTATTCATGCAGCTCATGAGGAAATTCATGGGAGTGCATCGATTGTTATTGATGCACTACACATCTCCCTGGCACGGTTAGGGTGTGACGATGTTGCAATAATAGGCGATAATGAATCTGCACAGATTGCACTGATCGCCGAAGGAATTGGTGCCCTGATTATTGCGGAGGGTGCATACCTTGGTGAAAGGGTTCGTAACGGAGCAAAATCACAAAATGTATCGTTACTTAAGACTGACCTCGATGCTTTCAGTGTTGGACGAATGCTTCATCTTTCGGGACCAGTTGAGACGATCATGGCAATGGATGCACAAACGCTCCGGTCAGATGATTTGCTTTCTACCGCTTCTCAGGTAGTTACTAATTCCCCCTATCGGACGGCTTGTGTTACAGATGAAGATGGACATTTTATCGGGATGCTGTCACGAAATTCTTTTCTTGAAGATATTCATAAGTCAGTAATTCTCGTCGACCATAATGAATATGCCCAGGCTGTTGAAGGAATAGAAACCGCCGAAATCCTGGAAATTATTGATCATCACCGGCTTGGGACAATAACAACACTCCAGCCAATACGGTTTAGAAATGAACCCGTGGGATCTACCTGCACAATTATCACGATGCGATACCAGGAAGAGCAGGTCGTTCCGACACAAAACATTGCAACCTTACTCCTCGCAGGGATCCTTTCAGATACGCTTGTTTTGAAGATGTCGACAACAACAAACCGGGATAAAGAAATGGTAGAATATCTTTCCGGGATAACCGGGATAGAACCAGAAAAATTTGGAAGTGATCTCATTAATAAAGGGTTACTTCTGGATGATGTACGAATAGAGGATTTAATCTCTCGTGACCTCAAAAAGTACATATTACATAATAAAAATGTTAGCATTGCCCAGATAATGACCGGCTCTAATGAATTTCCTCTCCAAAATCAAAAAGAAATCCAGGAGTCGCTCAATATATTTCAGAAAGAGCATGGATATGATCTGAGTATTGTTCTCGTAACAGATGTTGTCGGGCAGCTCAGTTATCTGTTCGCAGCAGGAGAATCAGGTCTTCTGACGAGACTCGGGTATTCAGCTCAACCGGTTTTACTTGAAGGTGTCATGTCAAGAAAAAAGGATTTTTTCCCCTCTTTTGGTTTACAGTTCAGACAAATCATTCAGGATTAAACCAAAAACCTATTTGATATCTATTTGTAGCTTATCAAAGGAATTTCCCTTCCCGCTCATCCAATAAAAGGCCATGCCATTTTACGGCAATAGGATGCACTGAAGCGATGGAGTATTCGCAGTGATGTATTCGCTTAATCAATGTATATGATATCAAATTCAAACTTTGTAACACAGCCCATGGACATAGGTTAATTGATCTGTCTATACCCTGATTGTTACCTGGACCAGCTTAAATGTCCTTCGAGACTGACCATGACCTGGTGGCTTTCTGCACGAATCCCTGATACCTGGAGGGGGCTAAGCCCGATATATCTTCCAAACTGGAATAATGGCACATTTTGAGGTGTAGGGGTAATCCATAGAAATCAGGATTCGACAATCCTCAACAGAGGAATGATCTATGATCTATTAAAAAAATTATCGTCTCTGAAGAGAGACTATGGCTAACCCGGCTGCACCGATACCTGCAAGAATTGTCAGCGGAGAAAGTGGTGACTTGGTTTGTGTCGGTTGCGCCTGCTGAGTCTGTTGCGGCTGGCCTGATGTCGTATCTCCGGATTTCTCCTGGAGGCCGTTATTTCCCTGTGGTTTACCATCTTTCCCTTGGGTACCGTTCATAGCCGGGCGGGGGAGTTTATCCATGAGTCCGTCCATAACTCCGCGGATCTTCTCTGGGTCCTTACTTGCAATTGCTGCTTTCAGTTCGGTAGTGTCAATCCCTTTTGATTCGAGATCTTTCACCATCTGTTCCTGGAAAGCGGAGTTATTGGCTATATCTTGGGGGCCATGTCCATCCTGACCGGCTGTCCCGTTCATAGATGGCCGGGGCAGTTTATCTCTGAGCCCATCCATGATTGAACGAACTTTCTCTGAGTCCTTGCTTGCAATAGCTGCCTTCAGTTCGGTGGTGTCAACCCCTTGTGATTCGAGATCTTTCACCATCTGTTCCTGAAATGTAGTGTCACTCGCGATATCAGGTGGAGTCCCCGCATTGCCAGAAGGCATTGATCCGGGTTGTACAGCCTGTTTTTCAACTAGCGAAGCTGATGGAGATTCTGCTCCTGTTATCACAGGAACAAAGCAACATATCATACAGAGAAGAATGCATAGACTAATTATTTTTGATAAATACTTCATCGGATCACTAAGTCCTGGTAATAATACAGGGTACTACACTTGTCATATAGTGAATCGAGGTATTAAAAAAAGTGGAACCGAATGTGATTATATACTACCAATCGGTTCACCATTCACTGATCAGAATAATCCAGTCTGTAAAAGATAGGGAAAAGTGTGGTACTATTTATCCTCTAACATCTCGAGGGCTACAGAATATGGGTTTTTTGGTGCATCCCCCATCTTTTTATTTGCAAAAAATGTGTGAGGGTGGATCTCTTTGAGTTGTTCCAGCGATAACCGGTTCACGATATCCCTGGCAGCGGTCTCTGCCTCTCTACTCTTGCCCGGGTTTTTCATGATATATCCCATCCTGATATGCATGACCATGGCCTCCCGCAGTTCCTCATCAGTCAGCTGGTCAAAAGGGGTATAAGTTGATCGCTGTTCTTCTGGTGTCATCTCTTCTCCTCGCTGGTCTGTTTATGTGCCATATGGATCGTAGACTCACCATAAGTAGTTCTCATCATGCCGGTCTGGAATATATCAAGCCCGTTCTGCCTGCAGATATCCTCATATGCTTCCCGGTTCTGTATCATATGATACCGGTTATGTATCGCGAGTTCAAGTTCATAAAGACCCTGCATCCCGGTGCCCTCAAGTTCCCGGTTGCACCAGTGATTTGAGACAAAAAGACCATTCTCCCTCAGAAATGAGGCAATACTACTGATCTGATCTGCCAGGTTCTCCTGGTACGGATAGAGCGAATGGGATGCCAGGATGATATCAAATATGGTATCCTTTTGTGACCAGATTTCATCACCACAGGCGGTTATCCGTCCATTCATGTTGAATTTTGTGACATTCTCCTGAAGGATGGTTGAGCCTTGTTTTTCGTACACGACTGCCTTCAGTCCAGGAAGTAGCTGGCAGGCAGCGATGGCATACAGGCCGTGTCCTGCACCAAACTCGAAGAATGTGTGGGAATCCTTGAATCCTGCCCACCGGGAGATTACGGTCGTGACATTCCTGACCATCCCCCGTAATTCCTGTTCAGCAGTAGATGCTCCTGAATACTGGTTTGCCCGTTCAAATGTTGTCTTTGACTCGGGTCTTGTGATATACTCATCTATCTCCAGCCATGGTGAATCATCTGCCGAGAGAGCTAAGATAACATCACCCTGATAGTAATTACTGGATCTCACAAAATGGAGGTTTGCAGAGGGTGCGATTATAAATTTGTCTCCCGATTTTCGAACCAGATCAAGATAAAAGAGCATTCCGAGAATACTCGCGATATATTCCTCTTTTATTCCCGTACCTGCACTAATCTCCTCCATGGTTGCAGAACCATGAGCTGCCATCCAGTCAAAGATCTGTAATCTCAGGGCTGCCCGTATCACCATGAATTCTTTATACACCTGGGTGAGATCATCCACGATCTCAATAACCGGCAGTTCAGGCAGTTTAATAATAACATCTGTTGTTTCGGTCATCTATAATACCGGATTGTACGAATTGAACGGATTTCTCCGTTAGGTTCAGGTACCTGGATATCAGGTACGGAAATGGTAAAAGTATGGGGGAAAAATTAGGCTTTGAGGTAGATGTTACCGTAGATAACTTCTCCCTTCTTCTTATCCTTCCGCTCGCCAAGGTCACCAATGAACTGATCAAAGGTGTAGGTCTGGCCATCAACTTCTTTCTCGACGGTTGCAACTTTCTTAAATCCGGGAAGCGGGTAGAGGATCTTTCCAAGGACGTAGGCATCTCCCTTGACCATCTGACCCCCAACACGGCCTTCGACATCACCCTTGATGATGACGGTTCCACCCTCTGCATGAGTCAGGACATGGATGAAGACATCGCCCTCAATGATAATGGTTCCACCGGTCATGCTGGTTCCGATATCGTTTCCAGCCTTTCCTTTTACCCGGATAAGGCCACCACTCATCCCTCTCCAGTCACCACGGTAGGCACTGCCGACATGGTTGGTAGCATCACCTTCTACGGTGATCTCCCCGCCTTCCATGGCGATTCCGAGGAATGCATCTGCGTTGCCTTTTACGGTGATTTTGCCGCCTCTCATCCAGCAACCGACATACATGTCAGCGTTGCTGTTGATGACGATCTCGCCAGCTGTCATCTGCTGACCGAACCGCTTCATCTTGCGGACATCACCGTTTACTACGATCTTGGTCTCGGGGGCTGTTGCCCCTGCCTTTCCTCCAAATGAGAAGAAGTCTCCGAGTTTCCAGACAGCATTTCCTTCATGGGCAGGGAGATCTGCGATCTCAGCAAGAGTCTTGCCTGCAAACAGGTCTGGGGTGACACTGTAGCACTCAAGGTACAGCTCAGGCTGCTGTACCAGGGTCATTGTTACGGTTTCCATCTTTTATACCTCAGGCTACTTCTACTTCGAGTGCCCGCGGGTTGTGCACGTGCTCATCGAATACTTCATAATTCCCAAGATTGACCGTGTAACTCTTGGTGAACTTCTCCTTGATATCTCGCATAACCTGCGCATTCTCAGGCATAGTGACTTTTGTCCAGACCGTGTGCTTGTGAGGTTCTGCGACTATCTCTCCATCC